>NZ_JAIWON010000025.1 GCF_020216885.1 Zymomonas sp.
TGAAGAAAGATGTTGCGGGTCGGGGTCAATCTCTTTGACTACATAGGTATCCCAATAGCTGTGAAGGTTGAGCGACCTTGCATTATTGATCGAGACTTTGACGCAGTTACCGCCCCGATCATCATGATCGGCGGCGTGGAGCGGCTGATGAAGATCACCGACAAAATGAAGGACATATTTTAGCGCCAAGACCCGATCTTGATTGGATGTTGCTTTGCTGGAAAGTTCCCTTTCAAAGCGATCTAACTGGCTGACGACGCAGGGTTGTGCGCCGCCATTTTTCATTGGATTAGATCTGTTGGATGCTGCCGCACAGGCGGTGACAAGATTGGGGTTGCCGATTTCGATATCAACAAAATGCCACGGTTCGGTTTCGCCATGTCCAGCCGAGCGCCATTTATCTGCCCATGTAGCGCGAGACATGAAATCCGGTTCTGTCAATGTATCATGATCCATTGCCAGAAGAGCATTGACCTTTTTGCGGGTCGTCGGCGTCATGTATTTCCATGCCAAAGCGGCAATAGCTTCATGGCCTTCCATGCCCCAAGCATAAAGCGGTTGGGGCAGGGTGAGCATAGTGGCGACTATAGCCCATTTTGTAAGCCGTTTTTGAAACAGCTTTGAAACATGATTATCCGTCATATGAGCATCCTATGCGATCATCCGGTGATTAGAAACCGCTGCTGATAGAGAACATGGCTGAGAAAGGTGACGCAATGCTGTAGGTCGGTGCAGAGCCTTTGACCATCTGTCCATCCAGAGCCTTGGCATATTGGGCGTTGGTTTGGAGACCCGAAGCATAGTTCAGATAATGTTTGTTGGTGATGTTGGAAAGATTGAAACGGATGGTTGGGCTTTTGAGACCGCCCCAGCTTTTGAAGCGATAGCCGCCACCGATATTCATACGAACATAGGAAGGCACTTGTTCGTCATTCATAAAGGTTGAATATTGCGATCCGACATATTTCAGGCTGAAGTTACCGAAGATATGGCCGTTGTCGTAGTCGAGGCCAAAGCCAACCTGATAGCGAGGTGTTTGCGGCGCAAATTTGCCTTTTGTTGGTAAAATAGCTGAAACACCGGAAGCAGAGGCCGCCAGATTGCTTCTGTTACGGGCATCAATATATTCGGCAGAGACGTAAGGCCGGATATTATAGATAGCACGGGTACCGATTTCAAAATCGACACCATTCGTTGTCTGGTTACCGCCGTTAATGCTTCTGGAATAGTAAGAAGTCGGGTTGTTAGGGTCGATAACGGTTTGAGAAAACAGACGGTTATGGAAGTCGTAATGGAAATAGGTCAACGAGGTGTTGATCAATTTACCGTGATAACGCCAGCCGAATTCTTCGGATATCGATGTTTCCGGCTTGAGATCTTTCACCGCCTGATTGCTATATCCGGTTCCGGCCACATAGGCGCCGGAATCAAACAGTGAGGTGTTCATTGGGATGCGGTAATTAGTCGCGACCGAGAAGAATACCTGATGTTCATCGTTGATTTTATAACGGATAGAGCCGCTGGGTAAGACTTCGCGGTAAGTCTGGTTGATATTTTTACCGGTGGAGGTGTCAGGGAGGTAATTTCTGCCCTGACGATTGATAATCGAGATTTTAACACCGCCATCAATCGTCAATTTGTCATTCAGTAAAGAAATCGTGTCACCAATAAAGGGCGTATGGATAAAGGTGCGAGTCAAGTTATCGCGATATTCAGCCGTTTCGCCATTGGCCAAAATAACATGAGAGCCGCCGCCCCATTTGTCGCGCGGGCTGCCATCGTCATTCAATAATGAATAAGGCGCTGTTTGGCGTTGAGAGGAATATTCAAACCAATAGCCGATCATCAGACGGTTGATGCCTGACGTCCATGTCCATTTGGTTGTAGAACCAGAACGATAGGTTTTAGTGATTGAGGGTTCATAGAGCAAAGTCTGGCCATAATTTTGCCCATCGACGGTTCCGCTCATGGTTTGGGAACCATAGGACATTTTGTTCATATCCTGCCAATAAGCACCGCCGCCATTTCCGTTGCTATATAAGAAATAGGGAGTTTCAGTCAGCGTCATCTTATGTCCGAGATTGAGATGAACCGGCGCGCTGACATAGATATTGGTGAAAGGGTTGGGATGTAATTTATAATAGGTCGTATTGGCTTTGGTATTACCGGTATAAACCGAGCTGTAAACGGTATTGGCAATGCCCGATACGGGCCCGCCCATGATTCCTTTTCCGTATTTTTGCCAAGAAGCCATATTAACGCTGGGCATGTTAATATTGTCGAGGTTATTCCCGATGACAAGCAATGAGGCTTTGTTGTCCTTACCCCATTCCTTGACCACTTTCATTTCACCGTGAAGTTTCTTTTCGGTGCCGGGCCCACGCCATAAATCTTCATGGGTATCGGAGAAAGAGAAATAGGCGCGTGTGCCGGAATTGCCGATTTCACCCGTATCAAAACGGGCAAATCCACGGAAAGTATTATAAGAGCCATAGGTAAAATTGGCGCGTCCGCCCATTTTTTTAGCCGGATCAATCATCTGCATGTTGACCACCCCACCGGCGGCGCTGACGGTTGGGCTATCGAGATCGGCAGAGCCTTGAGCAACCTGAATGGTTGACAAATTTTCGGAATCGACAATTTCTTGTGGATAGACGGCATGGCTACCGACATCGTTCAGCGGGAAGCCTTCCAGAATATAGCCCATTGAGCTTTCATTCATGCCGCGCACCGAGGTATGTCCACCGGTCAAGCCCATCGGGTCGGAATCCGATGAGTTAACGCCCGGCAAGAGGGCGATCAACTGCATCGGGTTAAGCCCCGGTGTCTGTTTTTCGATATAATCGCGGGTCAGTGTCGATTTCGATTTGGGAGAGTCTTCCTTGATCATCAGACCGCCGCCAAATGCCCGTCTGGTCACACCATCGGCATAGGAACGCCCCGTCACCACAATGGCACCGTCATTTTTTGTTGGATGATTGGTGCTGTTATCGGTTGCGGCATGTTGTTGACTGGAGGTGTCATCGGTTGCGGGCTGTGGCGGCACCGTATTTTGTGCCATCGCGCCGGAAACCCATAAAGACGAATATAAAATGACCCAATTTAGTCTGGACTGTTTAAATGACAAAAAAGATTTTGTTTTAGCCGATAAAAGATTCTTCATCCCGTCCCCCCTTAAAATATTTCCCGATCCTGCTATGATACAAATAGCGGTTTACAATGATTAAGTTCGATGATTGCTTGTTTTGAAAATATCATGTCTAAGAAAGGTGATGATATTTCGGCCTATCGGTAAGGCGTTTCTATAATTTTGTCGTTATCCGGCGGGAAAAAGGCGGTTACTTGTGATTTGGTTTGTGGCATGAGAATGCCACAGGAATAAATCGGATTGCCTTTGAAAGAGGTTGCGCTCTTTCATTCTTTCTCCTGTTTGATATCTAAAAATTACAGCAAGCAATCCTTCCCCTTGTTGAAATAATACTCGATTGAATTTAGCGAGCGCTTTGTTCAATCTTGCATAGAAGATCGTCTGGCCTGTGCGCTGATGCGCGTGCCTTTTCTAATTCTTTCCGAGCTAATTCCATATCTTGGCGGAAATTGGCATCCCCATGTAAAGCCGCAATTTCGCCCGATGCCATGATATAGCCTGCCTGCACATCGCTGAACCAATGCGCGCCGCAGACAATCCGGCTGGTTCCAAAAATTTGGCCGCGCTGCAAAATATTGGCCGCATGATCAGGGATTAATTCAGCCAGAATGAGCGCAACGCTCCAACCGATAGTCGTATGACCTGAAGGATAGGAGCCTTGTTTTCCCAGACCTTCCCGATCTTTTTCCGTGCAGATAGGTTGATCGGTATCCACAAAAGGCCGTTTGCGATTCCAGTTATTTTTAGCTTTGCCAATATCGTCATATTCGGTGCGGAGTGCGTGTTTAATCAAATTGGCAAGATGCGGTAATTGCGCAATATCGAGATTCATGTCTGCGGCGCAGGCATAGTCTTTGAGAATCGAAGCGAGGTGAAGATTGGCATCTTGGGTTGCCAATGCCCAGCGCGGGCTACCTTTTAATTGTCTGGTGCTGTTAAAGGTTTGATCATCATGCGCCTGTAATGGACTGCCAGAAGTGGGTGGGGGCGCAAGATAAAGAAGGGGATCACTGTGGAAATGATAAGTCGAGGAGGGTTCACTTTTTTCTGTATGAGCTGAAACGCTTTGAGAAAGGCCGCTTGCCAGAACGCCGGATGTAAGCGCGATCATACAGATGAACCGCGGGACTTTTATCATGTCGTCAGTCTTCCCTTGTTATATAAGATGGATAGAAAATGCCGATTTCACGACATTTCCTATCCTTTTAATAAAAAAATCTTTATTTCAAGAATTTAATTCTTAATTTTAGTTTAAAATTGTAACATAAAAATATCATGTGGCTGTAATAAGACAATTATGTGTTGCGCGGGTCTATCGTGTGGAAGCCATAGCTTTCGTAATGCGGAATGACTTTACCCTTTTCGACTTTGACGACCATGAAGCCTTCCGGCGTGCCGTAGCGCGTACCATGCCACCAATTGCCGCAGACTGATCCCCCCGTGATATAAGGCACGCCATGCCATTCGACCCGTTCGACAACATGGGTATGTCCCTGAAACACCCCGATCACATTATAATGGTCGAATAATTCCAGAATATCGGCCGCATTGATGACCGACAAAGAATGATGTTTCATTTTATTGAGGGGGACAGAGGCGTAATCAATCGCATTCATAATCGGAATATGAGTGGAAACAATAATCGGTGTGCCGACAGGCTGGGCAGCGAGATCGCGCGAGAGCCAATTGAATTGTTCGGCATCAACGCGACCTTCATAAGAGCGATCTTCTGTAATGCCGATTGAATCCAGAATAACGAAATGCACGCCTTTATGATCAAAGGAATAATAGGTCTGTCCGAAATTATCCTGAAAGTATTTTTTTCCGTAAAAAGGATCGGTCGGTTGGGCGCCGCTTTCTTTGAAGATGCCGAAGCAGTCATGATTACCCATGGTATTATGAACAGGTAATCTCAGATCATCGGCGGTGCGTTTGTAAAGATCGGCGAGCATCGTGGCTCTGCTGGCGGAAGCGCCTAGCGCATCGAAGACATGATCGCCGCCATGAATAGCGAAATCGGCAGGAAATTGTCGCGCCTTTAAAAAGGCTTCGTGGCAGCCCTCGGCACCGTTTAATTCAGGTTGAAGATGCGTGTCGGTAATAAATACAAAGCTAAAGGATTGGTGAGACCGTAACGGGGGACGATTAGGAACACCGGCATAAAGGCGAGGTGCTGTTGCGGCGGCCAATGTTGCGCCAGCAGAGAGTGACAGGAAGCGGCGACGATTAAAAGAGATCATGGATTCTACCCTATTTCCTCGTTAACCTATAAAAATATCGGTTTTTGAAATTTTCATTTCGAGAGAAATGAGGCCAGACAAGCCAATAGAGAGGGCGATATCCGATGATATGCCTTGAACACAAATTATCCATCCAGCTTGTTTAAGCCCCCCGCCCCAAGAAAGATTTTATGTGTCTAGAGTAGAAAAGTGACTGTATTGTTACAGCCTTTATTCCCTCTGATACCGATTTTTTGAAAGAATGTAAGACGTTTTAGTCATCACTGTTTGAATGGATGTAACTAATTGGCTTTATTGTGGATTATGCACCACAAGTCATTTTTGAATTGAAGCGCTTTGGGGCTTGTGTCTAAAGCGATGCAGAAGGAGGTGTTTGGCTGGAGGGGCTATTTTACAAGAGAGAAAGTCTTTTAGTGAAACGGCTTTGATCGTTGTCTGCCTTTACCGATCCGCGATACGGTTATTTCGAGACATCCCTATCCAATGATAGAAAACAGGCGGTGGTCATGAAAAAAATTCTGCTTTTATGGGTTGTGGCTTTTTCTTTTGTAGCCAGCCACACGCAAAGGCAGATCAGAAAAGAATTAGAATCCTTTCAGTCGAAATATGCGCCCTTGATAAAAAAGCCTGTTCAAGAAAATAGCTCTGGGCGGCGTTTTGTCGTCGAAACAGATAATATACCGCCTGATCCTCCGCTTCGTTCTCAAATCTTGTTGCATCCCCAAGAGGCCGCCAAGAAAGGCGATGCCGAAGCCCAAATGTTTTTAGGAAAAGCCTATCTGACGGGACGTTCCGATGTTCCTAAAGACAGTAAACAGGCCGTGCTTTGGTTGCAAAAATCAGCCAATCAAGGCTATGCCGAGGGCGAAGTCGCGTTAGCGGATGCTTATCACAATGGAACGGGCGTGGTGCGAGATGAAGCGAAAGCGGCTGTTTTGTACCAAAAGGCGGCGGCGCAAAATAACATCGAGGCTGAAGCCCGTTTAGGTTTTGTTTATCATCAAGGGCGTGGTCTTCCCAAAGATGATAAAATGTCTTTTTTCTGGTTCGATAAAGCAGCGCATCAAGGATCCCTTTTGGCACAAAGGATGGTCGGAGTAGCCTATTATTACGGTAGCGGTGTTCCAAAGGATAAGGGGCGGGCTTTCATATGGTATCAGAAGGCGGCTAATCAGGGCGATATGATGGCGCAATATTTATTGGGTATGGCCTATCTTACTGGAGAGGGTGTTGCGCGATCCCAGCGTGATGCGGTTTTCTGGCTAGAAAGAGCCGCCGCCCAAGGGGATTATAACGCCTTTAAAATTCTGCAAAGACTGCAATAGCCTAATCCATAATAAGAGCATTGTTATCCTATCAATAGAGGATTTTTATATCCCTGTATTGGAAGAATTATGCGCTTTTTATGCGAGGATTTTGTTATTTGCGAGTAGATAAAACAGAGAGTTATTACAATATTTTTCAATTTGAGAAAATTATAAGTGGATTTTGAATGATATTATCGTCGTGATTGTATAAGGGCTATGCAGTCTTTGTTACTAATTATACGGTGATTATGAAGAGAATACTTGTTTTGACTGCCGCCCTTCTTCCAGTTTTTGCCCAGCCCGCTTTTGCCCGTATCGGTGTTGGTCGCGTTGTAAAAATGACCCGTGATGGTTTGAAATCTCCGCTTCAAAAAGCGGCCGAACGGGGCGATGCCAAAGCGCAATATGCTTTGGGCAATGCTTATTCCAAAGGCCAAGATGTTTCCAAAAGTGACGAACAAGCTGTCTCTTGGTATCAGAAATCTGCCAGCCAAGGCTATGCACCGGCTCAGGCGGCTTTGGGATATGCTTATTCCTCTGGATTGGGTGTGACCCATGACGATCAACAGGCCGTTTCTTTTTTCCAAAAAGCGGCCAATCAAGGTAATGCTTCGGCTCAATATAATTTAGGCATGGCCTATTCAAATGGTCAGGGTGTGCCTCATAGTGATGAAGAGGCTGCTTCTTGGTATCAAAGAGCGGCACATCAGGGTTATGCCCCTGCCGAATTTAATTTAGGTGCCGCCTATTATCATGGCGAGGGAATCGTTCAGGATTACGCTCAGGCCGTCTTTTGGTATCAAAAAGCGGCTGAACAGGGGGATGCCAAGGCGCAAACGGCGTTAGGTGTGGCCTATATTACAGGTCGAGGCGTGACGAAAAGCAGAGATAATGCGCTGATTTGGATTCAGAAAGCCGCCGATCAGGGAGATGTGACGGCTCAAAAAATTCTACCTGCTTTGAAGAAATAAATTTTTCTGAAAGGCTTTTTTGAGAAAAGAGCGGGGTGGCCTGTGGCGGGCTGCCCTGCCTTTATTGATATCGGAAATTGGGGGCGGTCATTTTTCCGAATGATCTTTTTGTCACGGATGGTTTTCTGGGGGGAGCGCTGTCTGTGGTTGTTATTCCTTTTGAATAGACGGTTATTGTGAAAAAAATTCTGCTTTTGTCGGCTTTCTTCTGGCCTGTAATGCTGTCTCCTATCGCTGCGGCGCGAAAGCCTGTTCTTCAAGCGGGTAAGGATAATCCGAGGATGTCGCTGGAGCAGGCGGCTGAAGCCGGTGATGTCGCGGCACAATCCAATTTAGGCTTGGCCTATTATGCCGGAGCAGAGTTGCCTAAAGATGCAGCAATGGCCGCTTTTTGGTTTGAAAAAGCCGCGCGTAAAGGTTTTTCAGCGGCGCAATATAATCTGGCCGGTCTTTATGCCACAGGAGAGGGCGTGGCTCAAAGTGATAAGCAGGCGGCCTTTTGGTATCAGAAAGCGGCCGAGCAAGGTGTTGATGAAGCGCAGTATAATCTTGCTCTGGCTTATGAGCAGGGTAAAGGCGTTGAGCAAAATAATGAACAGGCGCTTTTTTGGCTGAAAAAAGCCGTCGATCAGAATTCTTTTAAGGCTGAAACGCATTTGGGGTTAGCCTATCGAGCCGGTGTTATCCTGCCTCGTGATAATAAAAAAGCGGTGGCGCTTTTTCTGAAAGCAGATCGTGAAGCCTATTATGCTGAAGCACAAACGGCTTTGGGCGATGCTTATCGTCTCGGTCTCGGGGTAAAAATGGATGACCAAAAAGCGGTCTCTTGGTATCGGAAAGC
Source organism: Zymomonas sp. (assembly GCF_020216885.1). Lineage (GTDB taxonomy): Bacteria > Pseudomonadota > Alphaproteobacteria > Sphingomonadales > Sphingomonadaceae > Zymomonas. Next base: position 8,508 of record NZ_JAIWON010000025.1, read on the forward strand.
GGCCGATCAAGGCGATGTGAAAGCCGAAACGGCTTTGGCTGTTGCTTATGCTTTGGGAATGGGCGTGCCGAAAGATTATGAGCGTGGACTAGCCTTGTTCCAAAAAGCTGCCGATCAAGGTTATGCCGAAGCGCAATATAATTTAGCTTTTGCTTATGCCAATGGCAAAGGCGTGCCAAAAGATGCCGAAAAGGCCGTTTATTGGTATCAGAAAGCCGCTGACCAAGGCGATGTTGATGCACAATTCTATCTTGGGCTCGCCTATCGAAAAGGGGAAGGCATTGAGCAAAATAATGAAAAAGCTGTCTTTTGGTATAAAAAATCAGCAGAGCAGGGCTATGCCAAGGCTCAATTGAATTTGGGGTTTTGTTATCATAATGGCCTAGGTTTAGCGCTGGATTATGACAGAGCGGTATTCTGGTATCGCAAAGCGGCGGAGCAGGGCGATAGCAAAGCCGAATATAATCTGGCTATCGCTTATTATAATGCTGAAGGTGAGCCACGGGATCTTGCCCAGTCGATCGATTGGTTCCAGAGAGCCGCCAGTCATGGCGAAGTGAGCGCTCAATATAATCTTGGGGTTTTCTATCTGAAAGGCGAAGGCGTGCCGAAAGATCGGAATCAAGCCATTTTCTGGCTGGAAAAAGCAGCTGCCCGAGGGAATGTCGAGGCTGAGTCAAGCTTGCATAATTTGGATCATTATCCGATTTAAGAGCTTTCCTCTGTGCGGCTATGAAGGATTGAAACGGCTTTTGTTTCTTTCGACAAAGCTGTTTAATATTGGCTAAAACCTCTTAAATAGGTCGAAGGAAAAGAAGTTCAGCTTTTTTGAGAGGATGGGCGGTTGTTATGAGAAAATTCCTGTTTTTTACGGCCGTTTTTTTGCCTTTTGTCGTTAATCCGGCGCAAGCCCAGACGGCGAAATCAGGAAAAGTGGTAGCCGGAAAAACGGCTCTGTCTTTGGAACAGAAGGCCAAAGCCGGTAACCCCAAAGCGCAAACCGATTTAGGCACGGCTTATTATAACGGCCAAGGTATGGCGCAGGACTATAAACAGGCTATGGTCTGGTATCAGAAGGCGGCCAACCAAGGTTATCCGCTTGCCCAATATTATCTGGGTAATGCTTGTTTGCAGGGCATCGGTTTGACCCAAAGCGATGAGCAGGCCGTTTCATGGTATCAAAAGGCAGCTAATCAGGGTTTGGCTGATGCTCAATATAGTTTGGCTATCGCCTATTATACTGGGCGCGGTGTGACGCAGAATTATGGGCAGGCTTCTTTCTGGTTTCAGCGTTCTGCCAATCAAGGCTTCGTTCCTGCCCAATTTTATTTGGGTGTTATGTATCGGAATGGAGCAGGCATAGCCGAGGATGATGACCGCGCTTTATTCTGGTTTCATAAGGCCGCCGATAAAGGCTATGCCGATGCTCAATATAATTTGGGGCTGATCTATCACGAGGGCAAGGTCGTTAAAAAAGATGAGAAACAGGCGAC
>NZ_JAIWON010000026.1 GCF_020216885.1 Zymomonas sp.
CTTCTGGTATCAGCAAGCGGCTAATCAGGGGCTCGTTGAGGCTGAATTCAATTTGGGCATTGCCTATTTGAAAGGCCAAGGGGTTCAGAAAGATAAGGATAAGGCGACTTTCTGGCTCGGAAAAGCGGCTGATAAAGGCGACAGCCATGCCCAAGATGTGTTGGAAATGATGAATAAATAGATTTTAGAGTCTTTTTGAATTGAATAACGGGTATGGGCGATGAGCTTATGCCCGTTTTTGTTGGTTAGGCTTGCTTCTGGCAGGGCGTTGAAGAAGATATCGCGCTTAACAAATTGAAAAATAAAGGAATATTGCCGTAGCTTATTTTATACATATCTTTTTATAAATTATACGGCGATTATGAAGAAAAGAATTATTCTGTTAGGGTTACTTTTGTCTGTTGGCGGCCAGATTGTCTATTCACAGATGCGTAAAACGCCGTCTATTTTTTCCAAGAAGACACTGCACGAATTAAAACAGGCTGCCGATCAGGGGGATGCTGAGGCAGAGGCGGCCTTGGGAGAGGCCTTTGATTTTGGAACAATAACGCCGCAGGATTATAAACAGGCCTTTTTCTGGTATCAGAAGGCGGCCGATCAAGATGTCGCCGAGGCTCAATATAATCTAGGTGGGCTTTATTATAAAGGCGCAGGAAGACCTAAAGATGGGGAGAAAGCTGTCTATTGGTACCGAAAGGCGGCGGATCAAGGCTATATAGACGCGCAACGGAATTTGGCTCTTTTATATGCTAAAGGAGAGCTGGTGCCGCAGAGCGATGAGCAGGCCGTTTACTGGTATCAAAAAGCCGCCGATCAAGGCAATGCTGAGGCTCAAAGAGCTTTGGGGGCGGCTTATGCTTTGGGAAAAGGTATGCCAAGAAATAAAGAAAAAGCGCTTTTCTGGATTGGAAAAGCGGCTGATCAAGGAGATATGGAAGCACAAAAATTACTGACAATGTTGGTACGATAATCCGACAAGGATTCTGTTGATTCCAATAGTCATACTGTTTTGAGAATAAGGCGTTTTTAAATGAGGAATAGGGGAAGGTTTTTGCCTTCTTTTATCGTGGGGTTTGATGTTTTTTGTTCCTTTGGTGGTTTTGTCTTTGTCTGTTTCACCTTTAACGATGCAAGCGGATAAGGAACGCTATGACCGTGAGATGATCTCTTCGTTGGAAGGGCGGGCTAAGGCCGGTAATAGTTTGGCTGAAGAGGTTCTGGGTGAGGCTTATGCCCATGGCAGAGGGCGGCCACAGGATGATGAAAAGGCTGTTTACTGGTATCAGAAGGCAGCCGATAAAGGCATGAAGGAATCCCAGTATAATTTGGGAAATGCTTATCTTTATGGGCAGGGTGTCGGGATAGATTATGAAAAAGCGGCTTTTTGGTATCGGAAAGCAGCTGATCAGAATTTTAGGCAGGCGCAATATAATCTAGGGCTTTTATACGAAAAAGGCCAAGGTCTACCAAAAAGTGATGAGCAAGCGGCCTTTTGGTGGCAGAAAGCGGCTGAACAAGGTGAGGCTAAGGCTCAATTTAATCTCGGTGTTTTTTATCATAATGGACGGGCTGTGCCAAAAAATAACGTGCGGGCTATCTTCTGGATGGAGCAGGCCGCGCAGCAGGGCTTGATTGATGCCCAAATATTATTAGCTATGGCTTATGCCAGTGGTCAGGGTGCGCCGAAAGATAAGAATAAGGCTATCTATTGGTATCAGAAGGCGGCTGATCAGGGAAATGGTGCAGCAAAGGCACGGCTTCAACAGTCTCGATATTAGTTTTGTTAGGCTGTCTTTGCGAGATAAATTATACAAAGAGATTTGTTTATATTTTTTAATAAAATTGAATAGTATAATGTTAATTGTTTTTAAATAAAATTATTATTGTATATGCTGTATAATAGATGGATATTAAGTATCTTTAAAAAATATGCGGTTTTTATGGTAATTATTATTTCTTTCGCTGTAATGTTTTTATTGTCACTACTGTTCGGACAGAAGAAACAACAAAAGCCAGATATATTTAAAAATCATTCTGTTTTGGAAGTGCAGAAAAATGCGGAATTAGGTGATCCTGAAGCACAATATAATTTAGGGCTTGCTCATTATACTGGTTCTGAAGTTCCGCAGGATTATAAAAAAGCCCTGTCTTTTTGGGAGCAATCTGCCAATCAGAATAATGCAGATGCTCAATTTATTTTGGGAGCAGCTTATCAAAGTGGCGAGTGTGTGCCACAAAATTATGAAAAAGCTGCTTTTTGGCTCAAGAAAGCCGCAGAGCAAGGTCATGCTATGGCACAATGTAATCTGGGCGTTTTTTATAACAATGGTGCTGGTGTACCGCAAAGTGATGAGAAATCAGCCTTTTGGTATTTAAAAGCAGCTGAGCAAGGTGAGCCGAGATCTCAGTTTAATTTTGGTGTTGCTTGCTTTAACGGAGCTGGGGTGCCGCAGGATTATGAGAAAGCAGTTTATTGGTACCAGAAGGCAGCCAATCAAGGCAATAATTTTGCCCAATATAATTTAGGTCTTTGCTATGGTAAAGGTTTGGGTGTGCCAGAAAATCGAGAAAAAGCATTATTCTGGATCCAGCAGGCTGCTAATAACGGTGATGTACAGGCAAAAAATGCCCTTCGCCAAGGAATGGTCTAAATAACGGATATTTAAATATTTATATTTCTTGATAGGGTTTTTGATTATTTTTTAATAGCTATTTTATGCCATCTAAATTTTAGATAAGTATTATCATTTTTGCTGTAAATTAATTTTTCGTTCTTTTTATAATTATGTGATTTTCATAATAAAATATTATTAGCAGTTGTTTATCCCGTTCAGGCAGATGATCAGGGGAATGGTGCAGCAAAGGCAACTTTACAAAAATTATTTAATTAGTTTTTTCGAGGTTTGAGGAATTAGAGTGGGCTGGGCCGGATGTCGTCCGGCCTTTTTTTGTTGGGATAGGACGAGGGGCGTTTTTCTTTTGCCTTGTTATCGGAATGCGTTTTCTTCTTTTGCCTTGGAGAAGCGTGTGTTTTCTGGTTGATTAGAATTTCGGGGTGGGGCGATATCGCCCGTTAGACCCCGACGGCCTTTAGAAGATGGGTGACCAAGGGGCGATAGCCATCCCCGAATAATCTGAGATGAATTAAAGCTGGCCATAATTTATAGATAGGCATTCTTTCTTTATAGCCCGGGGTTAAGGGGTGGTAGGTTTCATAGGCTTCGTAGAAAGAGCCGCTGGCGCGATCGAAGAGGTTAATCATCGCAATATCGACTTCGGCATCGCCATAATAGCAGCAAGGGTCAATCAGGCCTGAAATTCGGCCATCATCGACCAAGATATTCCCATCCCATAAATCGCCATGCAGTAAGACCGCAGGGGGAGTCATCGGAAGCCTTTGCGGTAAATCTTCAATCAGTTCTTCTAGTCTATCAACCAGATCGGCTGAGATATGTTTGAGATGGGGGCGTAGGCGATATTCACCCCAGAAATCTGGCCAGCTTCTCATCCATTTATTGACCATCGGGATACCGCCGATGCCATAATCTTTTGGCCAGCCGTAAAGCGCGCCTTCGGTGCTGTGAAGTAGTGCAATGACTTTACCGAGGTCATCCCAAGCATGATGTAGCACGTCCCGATTGCGGAGCCATTCCATTACCAGCAAATTTTCATTGGTCGCGTAAACCATAGGTGCTGGTGCGCCGCTTTGACTGATCGCGGCGAGCATGGCGGCTTCTATCTCGGGGAAGGGGCTGTTTTTAGCGACAGCATGGCTGCCATCTTCCAGCCACAAGCGCGTGACTTGAGAAATATCGCCCCCATGCAACCGTTCTTCCGTGACCAATGGTTTGCCGATTAAAAAGGCGGCTTCATTCGCGACAGAGGCAGAGGATTGGTCATTCATGGGATTACCTTCGCAACAGCGATTCTTGAGATATCAAATAGTTAGGTCTTTTTTTTACCTTTAGATCAAGCCTTATTCTGGTTTTCGATGTAATCAAGCAGGGCTTTTGCGCCGGTTGAAACATCTTGCCATGTTTTTTCAAAGTCATCTGCCCCGCCATGATAGGGGTCTGCTACTGATTTGCCTTCTTTCCCCGCGACGTAATCCAACAGAAGGTTGAGTTTGGCTTTGCCGTCTTTAGGTTGCAATCTTTTGAGATTGCTGAGGTTTTTACCGTCCATCGCGATGATGTAATCGAAGAGATGGAAATCCTGTTTCGAGACCTGTCGCGCTCTTAAATCGCTGATATCGAGGCCGTGATTGCGCGCGGCGGCTTGGGCGCGTTTATCCGGTGCGCGGCCAATATGCCAATCGCCCGTTCCAGCGGAATCCGTTTTAACCTTGAAGCCGTTTTGTTGGGCGAGATCACGAAAAGCCCCTTCTGCCAAGGGGGAACGGCAAATATTGCCGAGGCAGACAAAAAGCACGGTCGGGGTCGAGGTCATCGGGTTTGGGACTCCTACAAAAAAAGGCTTTGTTTCGGATCGGATAAAAGGATTAAACGGATTCATCCATCATTATGTTTAATTTTAGATTTTTTATCCCTGAATAGCGAGGGTTATACATCACTGTTTTTTGTGGAAAAGGCGCAAGATAATGGCTGGTTTTGAACGTGGTTTGGTGTGACGCTTCGGAATATTGGGCTTTTGTCTCGTTCTTTATCGTATTTTTTGGGTTTTTACCGGAAAATGCTCTGATGCTATATCGGTTTTGTGCTTTTTTTCGGCTTTTCGGTTTTTGTGCCGAAATATCGGGAAAATCTGTTGGAAATCAGGAAAAAAGTGATAGCGTCTTCTGCCATGACTAACGCGACTTCTCAAAATGAAAATCTTTCGCCTCTGGCTATTGTGCGGGCGAAAATCGAAAAAGCGGCAAAAACGGCTGGTCGGAATCCTGACGATATCGAGTTGATTGCGATTTCTAAATTGCATCCGGCGGAAGCGGCTTTGCCCTTGATTGCCGAAGGTCAACGCGTTTTCGGTGAAAACCGCGTTCAGGAAGCCTTGGGAAAATGGCCGCCTTTGATCAAGGCGCATCCCGATATCCGCTTGCATTGTGTCGGCCAGCTTCAATCGAACAAGGCCAAGAGTGCAGTCGAATTATTCGATGCGATCCATTCGGTGGATCGGCCTTCTTTGATTGAGGCTTTGGGGCGGGCGATGGAAAGCGCCGAGAAAAAGCCGGAATGCTTTATTCAGGTCAATATTGGCGAAGAAGACCAGAAGGGGGGCTGTGATATTGCCGATACCAAGGCGATTTTACAGCAATGCCGTGATGCCGGATTGCCGGTTGTTGGGCTGATGTCGGTGCCGCCTTTGGAGGTTGATCCCGCCCCTTATTTCGCCCTGACCGTGAAAATGGCGCATGATTTGGGTTTACCTGCGGTATCGATTGGTATGTCGGCTGATTATGAGTTGGCGATTACCCTTGGGGCTACCCATATCCGTGTGGGCACCGCCTTATTCGGTCATCGGGAATAGTGTTGAAAGGCGGGGGAATGAGCGAAGCGGCTATTCTGATCGAAGGGTTATCCAAAGTCTATCAAGGCGGGAAACAAGCCGTTACCGATCTTAATCTGAGGATACCGCGTGGTTCCATTTATGGTTTGTTGGGCCCAAATGGTGCCGGAAAATCAACAACCATCAATGTTTTAGCGGGTCTTGTCAGAAAAACGGCTGGTCGGGTTTCTATCTGGGGTTTTGATATTGACCAAGACCCGTTAAATGCCCGCGCCTCTATCGGGATTGTGCCGCAGGAAATATTTTTCGATCCTTTTTTTACCCCTTTTGAAACGCTGGAAGTCTATGCCGGTCTTTTCGGGATTCCGAAGCATAAGCGCCGGACGATGGAGCTTTTGGAAGCGGTGCATTTGGAGGATAAAGCCTTTTCCCATGCCCGTTCTTTATCCGGTGGTATGAAACGCCGTTTATTGGTCGCAAAAGCGATGGTGGCCTCGCCGCCGGTTCTGGTCTTGGATGAACCGACGGCTGGCGTCGATATCGAATTGCGGCAACAGCTTTGGTCTTATGTCAAAAAACTGAATGACCAAGGGGTCACGATTGTTTTGACGACCCATTATCTCGAAGAAGCCGAGCAATTATGCGACCGGATTGCCATTATCAATCATGGCCATTTGGTGACGGATCAGCCGACCCGCGAGCTTTTGGACAGGGCTGGCGATAAAAGCATGGATGTTGTTTTACGTCAGCCGATGGAGGTTTTGCCTTCTGATGTCTCTGATTGGTTAGCCCGCTATCACAATGATGTTTCCGCCGAAATGGTTGATCCGACCCGCTTGCATATTCGCTATGACAAGAAGAAGATTACCGCCGGTGATATATTGACGGTCATTGAACAGGCCGGATTGGCTATTGTCGATGTGTCGACCCACGAAGCTGATCTGGAAGATGTCTTTTTGAGATTGACCAAAAATAATCCAGAGGCATCGTTAACATAGTCGGTTTTTTTTCGAGCCTTACGCTTGAGGGAAAAACTGGCATCAGGAATGGAGGTCTTTTGACCTTATGAGTGACAAAATTTTTGACGTCGTTATCGTCGGGTCTGGTGCGGCCGGATTGACCGCCGCCTTGCATCTGGCTGACCGTTTTGATGTGGCGGTTTTGGCCAAAGGGTCGATTTCTGACGGATCAACCGCAAAAGCACAAGGCGGTATTGCCGCTGTCTTGGATGCGGGCGATAATTTTGAAAACCATATCAAGGATACCTTTACCGCAGGGGCTGGGTTGAATCGCCGTTCCACGGTTGAATATGTGGTGGAGCATGCGCCGGAAGCGATCGAGCATCTGGCTGAAATCGGTGTTCCGTTCAATCCCGGAAACCAGTTTGGCGAAAGATGGCATTTGACCCGTGAAGGTGGGCATAGCCATCGTCGCATTGTTCATGTTGACGATGCCACCGGATTGGCGGTGCAGAAGGCTTTACAAAAAGCAGCCCATGCCCATCCTCGCATTCGTTTAATTCCCGATATGGCCGCGATTGATCTGATATCGGGTCGTCATTGTCAGGATTCTTCCGATAGCCGTGATATTCACGGAGTCTATGCCTATAATTCTTGGAATGGAAAGGTTCAGCGCTTTTTAGGTCGTGCCACTATTTTGGCAACAGGTGGCGCGGGACAAGTCTATCAACATTCAACGGCACCAAAAGGCGCGACCGGTGACGGTATTGCGATGGCTTGGCGGGCTGGGGCGCGGGTGTCCAATCTGGAATTTAACCAGTTTCATCCGACTGCCCTCTATAATCCTGAAGGCACCCATTTCCTGATTACCGAAGCGATGCGCGGAGAGGGGGGACAGCTTAAAATCCCGACTGATGGTCATCGCTTTATGCCTGATTTTGATGATCGCAATGAATTGGCTCCCCGTGATATTGTCGCGCGTGCTATCGACCATGAAATCAAACGTTTAGGTCTGAATTACGTTTATCTGGATATCAGTCATCGTCCGGCAGAATTCATTGAACAGCATTTCCCGACCATTCGCGCCCATCTGTTAGAACAGGGCATTGATATCACGACCCAGCCGATTCCGGTTGTGCCTGCAATGCATTATACTTGTGGTGGCGTTTTAACCGATATCAATGGACGGACGGATCTACCCGGCCTTTATGCCATTGGTGAGGTCGCACAATCGGGATTGCATGGGGCGAACCGGCTCGCCAGTAATTCTTTGCTGGAATGTCTGGTTTTTGGTGAAGCCGCTGCTCGTCATATTACTGAAAATTGGGAAAATCTGTCAGAACCTCCGGTCGTTCGCCCTTGGGATGACAGTCGGGTCACTAATTCCGACGAAGAAATCGTGGTGCAACATAACTGGCATGAAATCCGGCGCGCTATGTGGGATTATGTCGGTATTGTCCGTTCTAACAAGCGGTTGATGCGCGCTCGTCATCGTCTCGATAATTTGGCGCATGAAATCGCTGATTATTACGGCAATTTCCATGTTTCGCCTGAATTGATTGAGTTGCGTAACTTGATTGATGTCGCGGGTCTTGTGGTACGTTGTGCCTTGAGCCGTAAGGAAAGCCGTGGGCTGCATTTCAATCTTGATTATCCTGACACTTTGCCGGTCGCCGTTGATACGGTGCTGACGCCTTAATTTTTTAGAGCGTGATTTTTGAATGGGGGGGAAGATGAAAAAGACAATAATTGGCCTTTTGGCGATGGCCGCTGTTATTCCGGCAGCGGCTGTCCCGCCAGCTGTCTCGGAGCGAGCGTCATGGCCTATTGAGGCCAGCCATCTATCGGATACCGTGAAGGTTATTGCCTCTGACTATTTTGAAGGCCGTGCGCCGGGAAGTCAGGGCGAAAAAAAGACGGTTGCTTGGTTAATTAAGCAATATCAGTCTTTGGGGTTGGAGCCTGCCGGAGATAAGGGGGGATGGACGCAAGCTGTTCCCTTAGTTCACACCCGACTAGGCAAAGCCAATCGGTTGGATATAGCCACCGAACAGGGTAAAATAGCATTACAGTCGGATAAAGATATTTATCTTGCCAGCTTGCGGCCTGTGAACAAAATTGCCCTGAATAAAGTGCCTTTGGTTTTTGTCGGTTATGGCGTTTCTGCCCCAGAAAGGGGATGGGATGATTTTAAAGGCGTTGATCTGAAAGGCAAAATTGCTGTCTTTTTAATCAACGATCCCGATTTCTCGGCGGTGTCGGGTGATGACGCTTTTGAAAAATTTGGTGGTCGTACCATGACCTATTATGGCCGTTGGACCTATAAATTTGAAGAAGCCGCTAAAAGAGGTGCTGTCGGTGCTTTGATTATTCATGACAGCCAAGGGGCTGGTTATGGATGGAATACGGTTATCGCCCCTGCTGGTGAGGGCTATGACATTATTCGGGGAGACAAAGATAAGCCCGTTGCCTTGCAGGGATGGTTATCCCAAGCGGCGGCGCAGGATATTTTTGCAAAATCCGGTCTGGATTTGGATAGCCTGAAAAAACAAGCACGGCAAAAATCATTCCAGCCGGTCTCTTTAAAAGGCAGCGTTTTTTCAGCCAGCCTGCCAGTAAGCTATCAAAATATTACCAGCTATAACGTTCTTGGCCAGATTAAAGGCTCTAAGCGGCCTGATGAAACTATCATGTTTGGGGCGCATTGGGATGCCTATGGTATTGGAGCGCCAGATAGCCAAGGTCGGACTATTCGTTCCGGTGCTATTGATGATGGGGTCGGTGTCGCGGCGGTTTTGGAATTGGCACGCGTTTTTAAGGCCGAGCATCATCCTGATCGGACATTGGTTTTTGCATCATGGACGGCCGAAGAACGTGGCATTTTAGGTTCCAGCTATTATGCCGAGCATCCTTTATTCCCGTTAGATAAAACGGTTGCCAATTTTACGGTTGATGTTTTGCAGACCGCTGGTCGTTCAAAGGACGTGTTATTGATTGGCGCCGGACAAAACAGCCTTGAAAATGATTTAGCCGCTGCGGCGAAAGAAGAAAATCGGGTTGTAAAAGCCGAATTGTTACCGGAACGTGGTTTATTTTTCCGTGCCGATCATTTGCCCTTTGCTAGAAAAGGCGTGCCAGTTTTGTTGATGATGGGGATGGCCGGTGCCTATGATCTTCGAGAAGGGGGCATGGCGGCTGGAGAAAAATGGCTGTCTGGGTATATGAAATGCTATCATCAAACCTGTGACCGTTGGACAGAACATGATGATTTTGAAGGTGCGGCTGAAGATGTGAAGCTGATTTATCTGATGGGACATCATTTGGCTTTTTCGGATCAAAAACCGGAATGGCTGCCCAGTTCAGAATTTAAAACAAAGTCGGCAACCAAAGAATAGTATAAATATTGAGGGGATGGTTATCGGTTTAAATGAGATAGCCCCCCCTTTTTGGGTCGGAAATTGTTTTTTATAGGCTTTTCTAGGGCTGACTTTTTGAAAGAGCGTCTTCTATCAGACATGTCTTAAAGTCGGTTTTATGTTGGTTGATGGCGGTCGGTGTTATTGATGGAATGGCTAGAC
>NZ_JAIWON010000027.1 GCF_020216885.1 Zymomonas sp.
TTTAGGTGACGCTTTTAACGCTGCTGACTGTTTGAGAGAGAAAGACAGTGCGTTCCTAGGTGGTATAATCAGGTCTTGGTCGTGATTTTAGTTATATCTTTTTACAGCTTGGGCTTGCTCTCTAGGCATATCAAAAGATCTATAAAATTAGCTCTTAAAACAAAGACAAAAGCCTAAGAAAATCAATTATCTCCAAAAAGAATGATGCCTGTCCTATTGCCATGATAGGGTATTTTTTTGGACTATTTAGGGCTGTGTTTTTGTTTAATAATGCAAGATAGTTGATGCTGATCAATGCGTTTTTGCGATATTCGGCAGAGGTTAAGATTTTAGGCAACAGAGATGTGGTTATCTTTTCTTATTGTTGTTCTGTTAAAACAATGGCCTGATGATGTCTATCAGGCCATTTTAGGAAAAGAAGAATTTAATTTTTTGAAAAGGTCATCTTAGAAATTAGATTCTCAGTGATTAGAGACCTTTGAAATCAATGGTGTCTTTCCGCCGAAGGGGTGCAAAAGAGAGCAAGCCACGGCGGTAATTGAAGCGCACCGGAATAGTGGTTACGCCACTACCAATCGTTACCAAGGATTCCTGCACCCGTGGTTCATGCATCAGATGAGGCGGATTGATCGGAATACCCACGCCATCTTCCGAGACCGTTACCCGATGATTGGCATCGCGGTCATGGGTTAGAATAACGGCATAAACGCCCGCTTTTGGCACCCGAACGCAGATTTTGATAGCACCACTTTTCGGGATAATCATTTCCTGCCGCCGGAATATTTTATTTTGCGCGGATAATGTTTCTTCATCAGCCATGAAATCATCTTCATTCGGCGGATAAAGGTCGATACGCAGCAAGCCTTTCCGATCTTTCAGACCAACTGCCTGCACCACCAAGGCGGGGCCTTTTTCATTGGGGCGGCACATGACATCTTCTTCTGAAGGCGAATTTGCAATGATGCCTTGATCGTCAGCCATGAAAGAGACGATACCCTTGGTGGAATCGACCTCGGCCATATGTTGTTTATGGCTGGATGGGCTGATGTTGCTGGTTGTGGTCGACAGCGTTGCTTTGGATGCCGAGGGCGTGGCTGTGCTAAAAGAAGAAGAATCTGGATTATCGGAATCCAGAATCGGTTTCGGGCGGTTGTCACCGGATATTGTAGAAGCGGAAGAAGAAAGAATAGGGGTTGCCGCCGATACTTTCTGTTGTGTGCTGATCCTGCCGTCCACAACAGGCTGGGCAGCCAGCAAGGCCAAGAATTCCAACACGTATTTTTCCTCTCTTACCGCTTCTTAGAAAGCAATATTTTGTTTTTATACTGTAGTGACAAGCATATTTATACAAAGATGACAAGGGAAAGAACATCGAGCTTAAACAAGCTGTTATGCCATTTTTTCAAAAGTGTCTTCTTTTTACTCAATAGCTTGAAGAATTTCTTCTGGAATTAGTTTGTCATACTCTTCGATAACGGAAATACCATACTTCATGTCCCTTTTCGCGGGCTTTCTTTTCATAACGGGTCTGTGGCCAATCTTCGGGGCGTTGTAAAAAATCACGCGGCGTTTGTGCCAGCCATTCAAAGTCAGGCCGTTGTCCCATAATCATCATCGCCCAGCGGCAATAAATCGGATGATCGGTGCCAAAACGAAACTCACCACCCTTTTTCATTTTACGGGCGATAAGACCTATGGGCCCGTGATTCATGAAACGTCTTTTGGCATGGCGGGCTTTTGGCCAAGGGTCGGGATGAAGCAAATAGGCACGGTCAAGGCAGTTGTCGGGAAGCTGTTCCAGAATATCCAAGGCATCGCCCCGATGGAGGCGAATATTTTTTATCTGGTTATTGTCGATATGGGTCAGCAAGCCGACGACACCATCGAGGAAAGGTTCACATCCGATAAAACCATGATCGGGACGCATCATAGCTTGTCCGGCGAGATGTTCGCCTTTCCCAAAGCCAATTTCAAATTCCAAGGGGCGATCATCGCCAAAAAGATCCGTTGCGGAGACGGCTTGTTCCGTTGTGATTTCAAGCTGTGGCAGCAGTGTTTCTACTAATTCTGCTTGTTTCGGGCGCAGGCTGTGGCCTTGTTGTCTGCCATAGAGGCGACGAATAGTAAGGGGGTCGTGAATAGAGCTTTCAGTCATAAGATCGCCGTATCGGATTTTTTAAAAAGAAGGAAGAGAAAGCGTTTTCTGTCAAAAATCATATTTTCAGAAAAATTGACCGAAATTCTCTAGGTTGAAAAAGGCTATCCTGTCATTCTTTTATGAAATGATGGTATTTTATCGGATAGCCTTGGTTATCTGGCCTTGTCCCGTTCCCCTTCAAGCTATCCGATATAGCGGTAAATAGCAGGGTTATTGTGTCTGAAGTTTTAATCCCATGCGGATAGACTCTTTAAAACCGAAAACAGGTGAAAAGAGGCCAACAGAATGATGTCTGATGTCTCGATAGCCTAGGCGGCTGTAAAGGCGATGCGCTCTTTCATTTTTGGTAATGACATCAAGAACAACTCTTTTCATGCCCTGTCGGGTCGCCTGCTCTTTGATATAGCCAAGAAGCGCATGGCCAATACCATGGCTACGCGCTTTTTCATCAACGCAGATGCTTTCTACCATCATTTCATCCGTGGCGGGTTGTTGGTCGAGTTGGCTTAATAATAATCCACGGAATAGGCCGCTGATTTTCCCGTAAGTCGCAAAAAGATGTTTCAAATCTTGCGCGAGAGAGTTTGGGTTGTGGCTTTTATAAGTGGCAACGCCAAGTAATGTGCCATCAGGCGCGATCGCGCTGACAATGGATCGATTATTCATACTGTGACGAAGAAATTCTTGGCCTTTTTCGGGAGAGCCTAAGGGTATCTTTAATTTTCTTTCAAAGGCTTGCCAGAAAAGTTGAAGAGCAGAAGGAATATTGTCAAGGGAAACGCCATCTTGAAGCGTGAAATTTTCGATTTTGGCTATGGGGGAAGGGGATGAAGAAGACATTTCATTATCCACATTCTTGGCCGCGATATTGAGCGGCACGCAGCGGGAATAAGGTCATCAATAGCCGGATAGCTGGGAAGGACAGCTTTGCTTTTGCCATAGAAAGTCTGTCCCAAATGAGAAAAGAGGATGACAGTCTTTCTTCGTGACGAGCAGGGGGGACTATCTGGGTGAAAAGCAGATATCGGGCTATTCTTGAGCTTAAAAAAAAGCCGGAGAGAAATATCCCCCCGGCCTTTTTTCTGTGTTGTTATAAAGCGAATTAGGCTTCGATAACATCAACAATGTTGGTGGTGCCAGCTTTACCGAAAGGTTCACCTGCAACAACAACCAGCTTGTCACCAGCTTTGGCGAAACCGTATTTTTTAGCGGTTTCAGCAGCCAGCTTCTTGGCTTCGTCAAGGCTTTTCACCGTGGAAACCTGAACCGGCTGTGCGCCCCAGACCAAACCAAGACGACGAGCAACTTCGGCATCAGGCGTCAGAGACAGGATCGGAGCAACCGGACGGGCGCGGGAAACGCGCTGTGCGGTCTTGCCGGTTTCAGTGAAGACGATGATTGCTTTTGCGCCAACCGTTTCAGCGGTTTTGCTGGCGTTTTCAGCCAGAGCATCAACCGTCGTCGGTTCTGCCGGAGTCGGGGTGAAGCGAACGCGTTCGATGTAACCCGGAGCATTTTCAACATAAGAAGCAATACGATGCATCAGGTTGACGGCTTCATGCGGCCAGACACCGGCTGCGGATTCTGCAGAAAGCATGATACCATCAGCACCTTCGTAAATGGCGTTTGCAACGTCACTTACTTCAGCGCGGGTCGGTGCCGGAGCTTTGATCATGGATTCGAGCATAGCGGTTGCAACGACAACCGGCTTACCCAGCTGGCGGGAGCGTTCAACGATACGCTTCTGCGTCGGGGGAACAGATTCCGGCAAGCATTCAACACCGAGGTCACCACGAGCAACCATGACAGCGTCGGTTGCAGCCAAGATGGATTCGAGGTTTTCAATGGCGGCTGGCTTTTCGAGTTTAACGAGAAGCGGTGCGCGGCCTTTGATGAGTTCTTTGGCTTCGATGACGTCTTCGACGCGCTGCACAAAGCTAAGAGCAACCCAGTCAGCTTTTTCCTGAAGAGCAAAGTCGAGATCTTTGCGATCTTTCGGGGTCAGAGCGGCCAGCGGAATCACAACGTCAGGAACGTTGAAACCTTTATGGTCGGAAAGCGGACCCGGAACTTCGACGCGGGTAACGATTTTGGTCGGGGAAGATTCGATGCAACGAACAACGATCTTACCATCATCCAAAAGCAGGCGATGACCCTTGTCTAAAGCCTTGAAGATTTCAGGATGCGGCAGGTTGACGCGGGTTTCGTCGCCAAGGGTGGTGTCCTGATCGAAAGTGAAGGTCTGGCCTTCTTTCAACTGAACCTTGCCTTCTTTGAAGTCACCAACGCGGAGCTTCGGACCCTGAAGATCGAAAAGGATCGTGGTCGGGCGGTTGAATTCTTTTTCAAGCGCACGAATGTTGTCAACGATGACCTTCTTTTCGTCATGGGTGCCGTGGCTCATGTTGATACGGAATACATCCGCACCAGCCAAGAAACGATCACGAATCTGTTCTGCCGTCGAGCTGGCAGGACCCAGCGTAGAAACAACACGTACCTTGCGGCCGCGTGGGAAAAGTCCTTCAGTCAAGCTTCTATTCCTTCCGCTTTGCTGATTTAATTACATATGCCATTTGCGCTTCTATCATCAGATGATCAAGCACAACTTCGTTTGTCAATTTGTTACAAATGGAAGGAAAAGGGAAGCGTCTCTTCGCAAAGAGATCATATTTTTCTGCATTTTCAATAAAAAAAACAGTCTCTTTCCCGTATCTTGGCAGAAGATTGCTGTCTGTCGAGTTTTTTCATACAGCCTTGATAGGTTAAACTTATATCGAAATGCCTTTTCCTTTGGAAAACGGGCAAAAATTATATATTCAGTTATTTTTCAACGGGAACTTGATTTTACTATGTCAGAAAATATTGCTGCTGATCAACTTCGTTTGTTTGTCGAACGGATTGAACGACTCGAAGAAGAAAAAAAAGGGATGGCGGACGATATCCGTGATGTCTATTTAGAAGCCAAGTCCCAAGGTTTCGATGCAAAAACCATGCGTTCGGTTATCCGCTTGCGGAAAATGGAAAAAGACGCGCGCGATGAAATGGATGCTTTGCTGGAAACTTATCGCAATGCTTTGGGCTTGAACTAGGCTTTACTTTCCTATCTTGAAAAAGCGGATTCGCTTGACGCTTTGCCGGATAAAATTTCTATTTTTATCGGGAGGCTATCCGGCTTTGATCCGGTATCATTCGGCCTGTTGAAGAGGCCATATCCGCTATTGATAGGCTGTTCTTCCCATAGAAATGATATTTTGCTATTTACCCCGCTCGTAAAGTGACGGTTTTCTTCCTTCTTGGTATGTTTTTAGGCTTTTGCTTGAAAAAGAAGAGTGCTGTGACTTGAAAACGGAGACCGGAATCTTCTGACTGTCGATTTGTCAGTCAGCTCGGGACATTGTCTTTAAACAGAAGGCTGGATCAGGCGTGGTCTGACCCATGTCCCGCTTTATTTCGTCTAATTTTTTGATTAGGTCGGATGTAAAGCCAGTATCCCTATTCCCCGAATGCGGGGATATTCATGTTATCTTGTATAGACAGATGGAACCATGGCAGGCCATTCAAAATTTAAAAATATTATGTATCGCAAGGGTGCGCAGGATAAAAAGCGTTCCGCCCTTTTTTCCAAATTATCCCGTGAAGTCACGGTAGCCGCCAAGTCCGGCTTACCTGATCCGAACGCGAATCCGCGCTTGCGTGCAGCCGTTGCTGCTGCCCGTTCGGGTGGTATGCCGAAAGATAATATCGAACGCGCGATTGCAAAAGCTATCGGTGGCGACGGCGATAATTACGAAGAATTGCGGTATGAAGGCTTTGGCCCGAGTGGCGTTTCTTTGATTATCGAAACCCTGACTGATAACCGTAATCGCACGGCAACCAATGTCAGAACGGCGCTTTCAAAAAATGGTGGCAATCTCGGCACCAGTGGTTCTGTGACCCACGGTTTTGATCGTATGGGGTTGATTACCTATAAAGCCGAAGCGGGTGATCCCGACAAGATTTTTGAAGCGGCTTTGGAAGCGGGCGCTGAAGATGTCTCTTCTTCTGAAGACGAACATGAAATTTGGACCGCTCAGGCTGATCTTCATGAAGTCGCTGGCAAATTAGAAGCCGTTTTGGGTGAACCAGAAGGCGTGAAATTGGCATGGCGTCCTCAGACTGTTATCAATGTCGATGAAGATAATGCGCGCACCTTGATGCGGTTGATTGAAACCTTGGAAGACGATGACGATGTTCAAACCGTCTGGGCCAATTACGACATCGATGATGAAGTTATGGAACGTCTTGGACAGGAATAATCTTTCTGTCTGAAAAGGGATGTGATCGGTGCCGATGATTTTTCTGGGACTTGACCCCGGCTTGGGAACGACCGGCTGGGGAGCGATTACAGTTGAGGGTAATCGTCTTAGTCATATTGCCAATGGACAAATTCGCACCGATCCTTCCATGGCTTTGGCACGGCGGTTGGCGTTATTACATGATGCCTTGGCCGCCGTCATTGCCAGCCACCAGCCAGAAATGGCGGCGGTTGAAGAGGTTTTGGGTAATAGCAATGCGCAATCAACCCTGAAATTGGGACAGGCGCGCGGTATTGCCCTGTTTAGCCTTGCCGAAGCTGGGTTATCCGTTGGGGAATATCACCCCAATGTGGTAAAAAAGGCCGTTGTTGGCACCGGAAGCGCTGATAAAAAACAGGTGCAAGCCATGGTATCCCGTCTATTACCCGGAGTGAAGTTAGCGGGCCCTGATGCAGCCGATGCTTTGGCGGTGGCTATTACGCATGCCCATCATCATGCGTCCGCCCGTGGCTATGCTCGTCGCGTAAGAGCTTCATAATAGGCGGCTGTCGCAATACCGGAATAGAAAGAGATATTGATGATCGCGCGATTGGTTGGTTTTCTGGTTGAAAAAAATTCTGATTCTGCGGTCATTGACGTTAATGGCGTCGGCTATCTCGTCCAATTATCGGGACGATCTTTAGATTATTTTTCCGAAACCGAAGGTGAAATTACCGTCCATATCGAAACCCAAATTAGGGAAGATTCGATTACCCTTTTCGGTTTTGCCTCTTATTTAGAACGGGATTGGTTCCGGCTTTTAACGTCGGTGCAAGGTGTTGGTGGCAAGGCTGCCCTTGCCATTTTGACGGCATTGACCTGCGATGCGATTTCTGTAGCGATTTCCAGTGGCGACAAGACAATGATTTGTCGCGCCAATGGGATAGGCCCCAAAATTGCCCAGCGTATTATCAATGAATTGAAAGATAAACCGGCGGCTATTGCGCTGTTTTCTTCGGCCAAAGGCGATCATCTGACGGTCGAAGATATTTCCCAGTCAGCAGCCTCGGCGCATCATGTTGGTAATTTTGTTGCAGATGCGGTGTCTGCGCTTTTGAATTTAGGATTTAAACCGGCGGAAGCTGAGAGAGTTGTTCAATTGGCTTCGGAAGAATTGGGCGATCAAGCAACCTTGGACAGTCTTGTACGTCTGGCTTTACGGTTATCGTCCAAGCATTAAATTTAATCCGTGCCGAATCCCCGCAATAGAGAGCGGGGATAGCGGACTGCCCTTGTAGGTTATGAATGCTCGGGATGCGGGACTTCCCAGTCAACAAAGGCTTTGTTTGTTTTGACTTGGGGATGGCTATCCATCAAAACCTTGATAACCCGATTATAGCGTTCGTCCTTTTCTGCGGCTTTAATCAGTAAATCACCCAAGATTTTCCGGCGTGCTTCCGCATGTTTCTTTTTGGCCGCAGCCTGACGGGCGAGCAAAGATTTATAGCGTTGCTTGGCTTCTTCAACCTGTTTTTGGGCTTTCAAGATTTGCGGCGTCAGGTTGTCATTGCCTTCCGCATCATCAGTAGGCGTTTCTGTCATATAGCTATCCACGGGCTGTATTGATCTTTGTACTTTTCTTTTTCTGACAATATAGCGCATTTTTTCTTCTCAAGATCCTCTCACAAGAGAATTAAAGCTCTATTCGATATGGGATAAAAAGAGAAGATGCGCAAAATGGATATATTTCAACTGTTTTTATCCATAGACGTGAAATAACTATAAAATATTTTTGAAAATTAAAAAAGAAGGGCAGGCCATCCTTGTTTTTTTGTTTGACCTGCCCTGTATTCTTTATTTTCTGATGAAATCAGACAACCGGCGTAAGAAGCGGTTTTCCAGCGAAAAAAGCCTGAAGATTGTCGATTACCAGATGCGCCATTGTTGTCCGTGTCTCGACAGTGGCGCTGCCTAAATGGGGTTGTAAAACGACTTTCTGAGACTGCTGTAAGGCCGCTGGCACATTGGGTTCATTGGCAAAAACATCCAATCCGGCACCTGCGATGACGTTTTTCTCTAGGGCTTCTATCAAGGCCTCTTCATCAACAATACTGCCACGGGCAATATTGATAAGAACGCCTTTTTGACCCAAGGCTTCCAGAACCTCTTTATTGACGAGGCCTTTTGTCTCGGCTGTTCCTGGGGCTGCCAAAACTAGCACATCAACGGCTTTCGCCAGATCAAGGATATTGTTGTAATAATTACAAGAGACTTCCTTGGGATGGCGGCTGCAATAGCTGACAGATTTGGACATTGGTGCCAGTCTTTCGGCGATGGCTTGGCCAATCCGTCCTAGACCAAAGACCCCGACATCGAGATTGCTGGCACTGTGAGACAAAGGAATTTCTTCTTTTTTAATCCAGCCGCCGTCACGAACCAGCTTATCATTTCGGATGATATCCCTTTTTAAGGTAAGGAATAACCCGACAGCCATATCAGCGACATCTTCGGTCAAAACCCCCGGAGTATTAGAAACCCTGATATTTCGTTTTTTGGCGGCTTCTAAGTCAATGCCGTCAAAACCAACGGCATATTGAGCAATGATCTCGAGGTTCGGAAATTGATCCATATCATCTGCCCTGAAACGGGCTTGACCATCGCCGATGACGGCCTTGATTTGAGGGGCTATCTCGGCGGTTATTTTTGTACCATATTCGTAAACCGTAAAGAGAGAATCGAGCTTGTCTCTTGCCCCGTAAAAAAGCGGGGTGCGTAATAGAATCGCGGGTTTATCCGTCATTGCGTAATCTCCTGATCGCCTTATGAAGGATAAGCATTTTTCTGATCTGTCTGCAATCAACTGCCTTGTGATTCCTGTCGCGAAAAAATGAGGCAGTTTTTAAAAAAACTTTATTTCCTCTTCTTTTCATGGTCTTTTTCTTTTTATGACGCGCAATAGTTTATTAAATCCCGAAGCCGAAAATGCCGACCCCGATCAGGCCTTGCGCCCGCGTTCTCTGGATGAGTTTATCGGACAACAGGCTGCAAGAGAGAATATCCGCGTCTTTATCGATGCGGCAAAAAAACGGCAGGAATCGCTCGATCATGTGCTTTTCTTTGGCCCCCCTGGGTTAGGAAAAACAACCTTAGCCCAGATTATCGCCCGCGAAATGGGCGTTGGCTTTCGAGCGACTTCGGGCCCTGTTATTGTAAAGTCCGGCGATTTGGCTGCCCTTTTGACCAATCTTGAAGATGGCGATGTTCTTTTTATCGACGAAATTCATCGTTTGCAGCCGGTCGTCGAAGAAGTCCTTTATCCCGCGATGGAAGATCGCGCTTTGGATTTGATGATAGGTGAGGGGCCTTCTGCGCGTTCTGTCCGAATTGATTTACCGCATTTCACCCTTGTAGGCGCAACGACCCGCCAAGGTTTGTTAAGCACGCCTTTGCGCGATCGTTTCGGGATTCCGGTGCGTTTGCAATTCTATAGCATTGAAGAATTGCGGCAGGTCATTACGCGCGCTGCCCGTTTGTTGGGTATGGAAATCGCGCCGGAAGGTGCCGAGGA
>NZ_JAIWON010000028.1 GCF_020216885.1 Zymomonas sp.
GATTGCCAAAAGATCGCGCGGAACGCCCCGTATCGCCGGACGTTTGCTGCGTCGCGTGCGTGATTTTGCCGATGTGGCTGGCTCTAAAATAGTTGACCGCTTTATTGCAGATGAGGCCTTGAATCGTCTGGAAGTTGATAAATTGGGGCTGGATTTGATGGATCGCCGTTATCTGATGATGATTGCCGATATTTATAAAGGGGGGCCTGTCGGGCTGGATACCTTGGCCGCTGGTCTGTCCGAGCCGCGGGATACAGTTGAAGAGGTGATCGAACCTTATTTGATCCAGTTAGGATTGGTGGCTCGCACGGCGCGCGGGCGGCAGTTAAATGGTCTGGCTTGGCGGCATTTGGGCTTAACTGACCCTAGAGAAGCAGAAGGAAAGCATTCTGAAATAAAAAATCAGCCCGGATTATTATAAAGATATATAAGATTTCATCGCTGGTTAAGGTTACTTTTCTTTTACAAGAGGCAGTTCTTTAAACGGATTAAAAAAGAATAGATATTTATATTATAATGACGGCTTAGAGCGTATTTTGATTTTTTCGTTAGATAGCTGAAGAAATACTCTCTTTAGTTTGGGTCTGTTCAAAAAGGCGGCTGCGATGGAGACCGAGGAAAAGACAATATCGGAAGATACGCCTGTTCATCCAGTTGCAGATGGCCTTTTGGAGGGGCATGTCCATCACTTTCCCGTCAATATCTATTATGAAGATACTGACCTTTCGGGGCGAGTATATCACGCTAATTATTTACGTTTTACCGAGCGGGCGCGTTCCGATCTGGTGAAAATTTTGGGTGTCAATCAGCGTCAAGCCTATCAGAACGGTGTTGGCATGTTCGTCATTCATCAACAGAAAATCCGTTACTGTCAGCCTGCATGGCTGGATGACCGACTAGATATACAAACCGAAATTATCCGCTTGCGGGCGGCAACACTTCAGCTACAGCAAAAAATTTTTCGGGGTGCAGAGCTTTTGACAGAAATAGAAAGCGAAGTCGCCTTTCTATCTGTCGATGGGCGGCCTTGTCGAATACCGACAGATTGGCGGTCTTTATTTGAAGCGCTGTGCTCTCCCGCATTGAATCGGGTTGAAAGGAAGTAATTAAAAGATGCCTTCTTTGGAAATGTCCGGCAATGCCGATTTGGCGAGTTCTGTTCTATCGCCGGTGACGTTATTTCTTCATGCCGATATGGTTGGCCGTTTGGTCATGATATTGTTGCTTTGCGCCAGTATAGGCAGTTGGGCGCTTATTTTCGGGCAGTTTTTCCGTTCCTCTGCTGCTAATCGGGCAAGCCGTAATTTTGAAAAAGCCTATAGCAAAGCCGAATCAATGGGTGAGCTGGAGCGCTTTTATGATCGCTATTTCGGTAGCAATGATCCTTCCGCCCGTATTTTTCTGGCTGGGATGCAGACCGCAAAATCGGCTGGAAAAGTCATTGACCATGAAGGGGAGCGTGATCGCCTTTCTTTATCCCTTGAGGATGCTGTTGCGGCAGCAGTTGAGGATATGTCTTCCCCGTTGAGTAGTCTTGCAACGATTGGATCTGTTTCTCCCTTTGTTGGTTTATTCGGAACGGTTTGGGGCATTATGCATAGTTTTAGCCAGAT
Organism: Zymomonas sp.; assembly: GCF_020216885.1. Taxonomy (GTDB): domain Bacteria; phylum Pseudomonadota; class Alphaproteobacteria; order Sphingomonadales; family Sphingomonadaceae; genus Zymomonas. The sequence goes on from NZ_JAIWON010000028.1 coordinate 1,614, forward strand.
TGCCGCAGGCGGAAATACCGCTATGGCGATTGTGGGCCCCGGTATTGCCGAAGCACTCTTTTCAACGGCCTTGGGTCTATTCGCGGCTATTCCGGCGAGTATCGCCTATAACCGGATGTCGCATACCATTGGGCGTTTTGAATCACGCCTGACCCGTTTTTCTGACCGTATCTATATCACCTTAAGCCGCGCCATGGACGCTCGTCACTGATGAGCGCAGTTTCGGCAAGAAAAAGGCGCGGTGCCAAAAGACGGCCTTTAATGGCAGAAATTAACGTCACACCTTTGGTTGATGTGATGTTGGTTCTGTTGATTATCTTTATGGTGACAGCGCCTTTGATGGTGACAGGGGTAGCCGTCAATTTGCCGGATAGTCGTGCCAAGGCTTTGGAATCCAAGGAAAAGCCAGTCACTATTACGATTGAAGCGGATGGCAGTATTCATATTGATGACGATGTTGTCGATATGGCTGAATTGCCTGCCCGTTTGCAGGCTATCCATGAAGCGAATTTGGCAAAGCATGAGCAGGTATCGGGCGAAGGTGACCCCGATGCTCCTGCTGTTGTCAGTGAGCAGCCGATTTATCTGAAAGCCGATCGAGTTTTAAATTACGGTCGAGTGATGCAGGTAATGGGTGAGTTGGATCATGCCGGTTTGAAAAAAGTCGCTTTGGTAACAACTGGTTCCTCGGGAAATTCTGCGGCAAGCAAAGAATCCTCGAATGATGAAGGAAGGTAAGTCATTGTGATGACCTCCCGATCAGCGATGAGGCGCGGCTTTTTTATCGCGGTGGCCGGTCATATTCTGCTTCTGCTGTTTTTTTTGATCCGCTTTTCCTTGCAGGATAAGCGCCAAAGCCAGCCGGTTGATACGATAGAAGTGACCTTTGCCCATGGAGTCGGGATACATTCTTCTTCCCCTGAAGCCTCTTCTGAAGCCGCAAGGGCGACGACCGCGCCGAAGATAGGGGAAGAAAAAGAGGCAGCTCCCGCGCCGAAAAAAGAAACGCCCAAAGAAGCGGATAGCCAGCCTAAGCCTCAAACCCAAAATTCGGCGAAAACCGAACCAAAGCTAGAGAACAAGCCTGTGGCAAAGCCGCAACCGCAACCCAGAACCAAGCCGGTTGAAATGCCAAAGCCTGCGCCTGTGGCAAAGCCAGAACCCCAGCCTAAAGAAGCGGCAGTAGCCCCGCCTCAAAAAGCAAAAGTAACCGCGCCTGAAAAGCCACAGCCAAAAGCGGAAAGTAAAACGCCCAGCAAGCCGCATAATGACGTCAAGAATTTGATGGAGTCTTTTTCTAAATCTCAGGTTAATGTTTCTGATCATAAGGCGGGCAGCAACATTGAGAGTAATAAAGGAAAAGAAAAGAATAACGCATCGGATAGCGGGAAAAGTAAAAGCGACAATAGTCGTAATAGCGGTTCCCGATTGGGTAATGATTTTTTGAAGGGTATTCTTGGGGGAATGGGGACTTCTTCGAAACCGCAAGGATCTTCAATTTCGGGCCCTGCCTTGAATGGTTTGGGCGCTGCGATCAAACGTCAGGTTCAGCCTTGCTATGATCTTGGAGCATTAGGGGGCACGGATGCGATGCGGATTATTACCGTTTTGCGGTTACGCTTTAATCCTGATGGTTCGGTAAATGGTGTACCTGAAATGATCGAGCAAACCGGATTGACTTCGGACAATCGTTCTTATGCCCGTCAAATGGCTGAAATCAGCCGCCGTGCTGTTTTGCGTTGTGCTCCGCTGCATTTGCCTGCTGAACTGTATAAAGGTGGGTGGGATGAAATTGATATTGGCTTCATTCCGGCGCAGATGCATTGAGATTATAAGAAATAACGTCGCCTGTGTAGGCTTCGAAATGAAGGATTGTTGAATGAGCAGCGTAATCAGAAAATGGGCCTTAACGGCTTTGATGGCGGTAAGCAGCACGGCTTTGTTCGCGCAAAATCCGGCGGCTAGTGGTCAAGCCGCTAATCAGGGTGATAATCGCCGCATCTTGCGGGTCGATATTACAGGCGGCATTTCCCAGCCGATGCCGATTGCGGTGCCAGTGATGCCGACTCCGAGTTCGGTTGAAACCTTGGCCGGAACGACGGCTGTATTAGGCCGGCAGGTCGCTTCGGTTATTTCCAATGACCTGAAATCCAGTGGCCTTTTTACGCCATCGCAGCAGGCCTCCTTGCATAATGTATCTTTTCCTGAAGTAACTGCCCCGCAATATAGCTATTGGTTGTCGAGTGGTGCGCAGGCCTTGGTTCAGGGGTTCGTTCAGGCCAATGGCGATGGCACTTTGACAGTAGGCTGTTATTTATATGACGTTTTTGCATCGCAAGAAATGTTGCATAAAGGCTTTGTCGTGAAACCGGCCGACTGGCGGCGGGCAGCGCATAAATGTGCTGATGCGGTCTATACCCGTTTGACAGGTGAAGGCCCCTATTTTGACAGCCGCATCGTTTATATTTCTGAAACGGGCCCGAAAAATCATCGTTTGAAGCGTTTGGCGATCATGGATCAGGACGGTGCCAATCATCGTTTCTTGACGAATGGTCAGTCGATGGTTTTGACCCCGCGTTTTGCGCCGAACCAGCAGACCGTTACCTATCTTTCCTATGTCGGTAATTCTCCGCGCATTTATGTCTATACTTTAGGCTCTGGTCATGTCCGTTTGGTGGTGAATAAGCTGAATACGACCTTTGCCCCGCGCTTTTCACCGGATGGAAAAACGATTGTTTTCTCTATGTCGGTTGCAGGGAATACCGATATTTACAAGGTTCCAGTTTCCGGTGGGCAGGCAACCCGTCTGACCACTTCGCCCGGTATTGATACGGCACCGAGTTTCTCACCCGATGGCTCTAAAATCGTCTTTGAAAGTGATCGGTCAGGTAGTCAGCAGATTTATAGTATGAATGCTGATGGATCTAATCAGAACCGGATCAGTTTTGGTAGTGGACGTTATGCAACGCCTGTATGGAGCCCACGCGGTGATCTGATCGCCTTTACCAAATTGGGAGGGGGATTCCATGTTGGTGTGATGAAAACCGATGGTTCGGGTGAACAAATTCTGACCAATGGTTGGCAGGATGAAGGCCCAAGCTGGTCACCGAATGGACGAGTCATTGCCTTCTTTAGAACAGCGCGTAATTCTGGTCATACGGAATTATGGTCGGTTGATCTGACGGGGGTTAATGAACGGCATATTCCAACGCCTTTGGACGGTTCTGATCCGTCTTGGGGGCCGTTATTGCCGTAATTTCTTTATTATTTCGATAAATTGTAAGATAATATCCGAGTTGTTCAAGTGATTCGGTGATTATTACTTTCGATATTATTGCTTTTTTCACAGGATGGCAGACATTTTTTGCCGATGAGGTTAATAATGACTAAAAGTAAATTAACAATAAGTCTGTTTGCTGGTCTCGTAGCCCTGACTGCCTGCTCCAGTCACCAGTCTAAAACGGCAAGTTTGCCACCGGCACCGACAACCAAAGCACCAGCCCCGACTTCAAACGGTAATGCTGATGTCGGCGCGGTTCGCGACACTGTGGTCCCCGGCTCTCACGCTGATTTCTTGCGTCAGGTCGGCACTGACATGGTGCATTTTGCCCTGAATAGCCATGATCTTGACAGCGAAGCCAAAGCTATTTTGGATCGCGAAATCCAGTGGTTCAAAAAATACCCCAGCACCCGCGTTACCATCGAAGGTCACTGTGACGAACGCGGCACCCGTGAATATAATATCGCCTTGGGTGAGAAGCGCGCTGATGCCGTTCGTGACTATTTGGCCAAAGCCGGTGTCGCTAATTCAATCAATGTCATCAGCTATGGTAAAGAACGGCCATTGGCGATGGGATCGGATGAAGAATCTTGGGCGCAGAATCGTCGTGCTGTGACGGTTACGCCGAATTGATCGGTTATTTTGCCTTAAAAATTTATGCGTAAGTAAGAAGAAGGCCAGCTTGGATAAAGCTGGCCTTCTTTTTTGCGTGTCGGCGGGTTTTGACGGCAGAGATTTGTTTTTTTCTTGGGATTTAAGTCACCCATGGATTTGTCTTATGGGCAACAGATGTTGCCCGTAAAAGGGTGTTACATTTCTGTAATAGCTAAACGACCGATAGCCGGATCATCCGTGAAAAAACCATCTAACCCCATGCTTAAATAGCGTCTGATTTCGGCAATTGAGCCTTGGATGTTACGGCTGCTGTCGCCTTCTTGATTGCGTAATTGCCGAGGCAAAAAGATATTTTCCGGTCGGCAAGTATAGCTATGCACTAACAGTCCGGCTTCATGCGCATCTTGTATAAGGTTGGTTGGTTGTAGCCATTGCCCCGTATTGTCTTTGGGAATGAGATATTCATTAGCGGGCCCAATGGCATCAGCGTAGCGGCATATGTCCCGCAAGCCCTCTTTGGATATCAGATTTCTGTAGGTTGTTTTGCCGCCCGATGCCAGAATATCGGCTGGTGGCACGTCAGGATCGCCAAGTAGAAACATGAGTTTCCAGTTGGGGTGATTTTGTCCTATCTTTTGATGGAGATAACGGAGGGCTGTTGGTTCAAATGACTGGATTTCGATATTGGCCTGACGAGTATATTGGTGGCGATCGAGTATGTCTAACAGCTTATCTTCAGAGGGAAGCCCTAGTTTTCTGAAATGGGTTGGATGTTTGATTTCAGGAATAAGACCGATATTTTTTCCGTAGGCGGTTGAGGCAGCCGCGACAAAGTCGATGATTTCTTCTAAAGACGGAATTTCAAACCAGCCATTATAGCGACTGTTAAAAGGTCTGATTTTGGGAAGCCGTTCGCAGGCACGAAGCTGTTTGATTTCGGCAAGCGTGAAATCGCTTGTAAACCAGCCTTCCTGTTCTTGGCCGTCAATGGTCATTACCCGTCGCCGCTTGGCAAATTCGGGATGCTGGGCAACGTCAGTGGTATCGGTGATATTGCTTTCGTGACGGGCAATAAGTTTACCATCTTTAGTTGGCACCAGATCCGGCTCGATATAATCAGCACCATCGATAATAGCTTTGCCATAGGCGGCTAATGTATGTTCTGGCCGTAGGGCAGAGGCTCCCCGATGTGCAAAAATTAGAGGACGGGTGGGAAAAGCCAAGCTGGGAGCTGCAAGAAGATCTGTGCCTTTTAAGAGGCTAATGCTGCTAAGAAGAGCGCCTGTCCTTTGTAGAAAATGGCGGCGATTGAAGCGGGTCATAACAAAAGCCTCGAAAATTAGAAACCGGCCTGAACCGTGATGAAAAACATACGCGGCGCAATAGGGAAAGCGGTATATTGGCCAGATGCTTGATTGGTTCCAAGGGTTGACCAGCCTTTTTCATTAGTCAAGTTGGTAATATTCCCTTGGATACGTAAATCACGGACATGAGGAATATTATGGAAAGTATAGCCCGCATTGAGACCGTAAATCATATAGGAACCGGCGGATAAATCATTGGTAAAGGTAGCCGGACGTTTGCCGATAATATCGCCAGTGATCTGTGCCGAGAAATTACCCCATTCAAAGCTGCCTACGAATTTTTCTGTCCAGTCGGGAACACCGGCTACGCGTTTGCCTGCGGTCATGACTTCGGAACTGCCGTTATTGTAGTTATCGTTATAGACCGAACGATTATAGGAAAGGGCATTATAAACAGAGAAATGAGACCCGAATTTCATCGTGAAGGATAAATCCATACCATCTGTCGTCACTGAACCAACATTGGTCAGGATCGTCGCGCTGCCGACGATAGAGGAATTGGTTTGGGTAGTTGAAACGGCCAAGAGGCGATTAGAAAAATGGACATGGTAATATTCGAGCTGTCCACTGAAATGGGTAAGGGGCCCGAAATGCACATCTCGGTTGGTGCGGATACCGGTTTCATACGTCCATGAGGTTTCCGGTTTGCCGTGTTTTTTAAAGTCTTCGAAGGCTTCCTGACTGGTAACGCCCCAAGGCGTAGCATTGCCATAGCCTGCGGCTTCAAAGCTCCGCATATTCTCTTGAATATTGGCGAAAAGCTGTTCGTGAGGCGTGACATTCCATAACGCCCCAAAGGCTGGAAGAAACGGTTTGGTCGCTGAAATTTTACCACCCGGAACGGTAATCGCATTTTTAGGAGAAAGAGAGCCGGGGAGGGCTGCAATGGGTAATTTCCCGTCCGTATAGACTAATTCAGATTTAAAACCGGCCTGTAAGGTCAGATTATGGGTTATTCGCCATGTATCCTGAACATGGGTTACAAAAGTGTCTGTATAAAAAGCGTTTTTATATTGTCGGATAAGCGGGTTTTTTGGTCTTTGATATGGGGTCGAAGGAGAATTAACATCGAGCGCATACCAATTTCGGGCTTGGGTATTATCATTACGCTCATACCAACCACCGACTTCGATAGAATGTTTACCGGTTTTATAATGCAAGCTGGACATCAACCCGCCTCGATTATCGAGATATTCAGTTGTCCGTGTCGCATAACCCGAATTACCAAAAACAGATTTTAAATTTTGTCCTGGGAAATAGGCTTCGAATAAAGCGGGAAGTCCCGCGGCCTGTATTGGCCCTGCGACGACACCGACGCCCGCATTATGATGATAATAGAATTGATTATCCCATGAAACATTATCGCTGAAATCATGGGTGAATTTTATATAGCCTAAGAAATCTTCGCGTTGGGCATCAGAATAATAATTCCGATAGTTCAATCCGGCGGCAGCAGGCGTCGCCCCGCTCGCTGAAAGATAATTTTGGGCATAATTAAAATCGGGATACATGGATGGCCGAACATAAATCGAGCTGGGCATGACCACGCCATCTTCATTGGGTTCGATCTTTTTTGACCAATCGAAATAGAGAGTCAGCTTGTTACTATCATCTTGGTGAATGAATTTGGCGTTGACCTGATTGCCTCCTTGATGCCCATTAAAATCCCATGCTTTGGCATCTTGTCTTGCCCATGACACATAGGCTTTGTTTCCGTCTCCAAATTCGCCCGTGTCGATACGTGCAAAGGTTCGATAGGTGGAATAGCTGCCAAAAGTTTGGCTGATCTGTCCGCCCGCCCGTGAAAGAGGATCGCTGGTTAGAAATTCTAGGGTACCACCAAGATTGCTGGTTGAGGCTGTTCCAAGCGCGCCAGCGCCGGATGAAAGTGAGGCGGATTTTGTGTTTTCGCTAATCATTGCCCGTTGAGGTGATAATCCATTGTAATTGCCATAATCTTGATCACCTAACGGCACCCCATCCATCGTATAGCCAAGCTGATTTTTGCTGAATCCATGAATGAAAAGGGAGGAATTCTGTTCGTTATTTCCCCATGGGTCGGCATTAGTGAAAACAACCCCTGGTAAAATAGCGATAGCTTTTACCGGATTTAAGCCAGGAAGAAGGCGTTGTATTTCAACATGGCTGACACTTTGCTCGGAATGAGTCTGCCGCGCGGTAACAACAAGATCCGCGCCTTTATCAGCCTCTTTCCCATTTGTTATTTTATTTGTTACTTCAGGTGCCGAGTCTGCTTTTGTTGTCTCCGTCTGTGCTTTTTCAAGGCTAGGCGTTGCCCCTAAAACAATGCCGGGAAGAAGAGACGAAAGCGTGAGCCAACAACATGAAAAAGCGATTCTGCGCACAGATTATATCCCCTGTAACTTGATTGCAGGAAGGAGATAAACGCTGATTTTTGCATCAATATTTCAACAAAATGTCATTTATATTGCATATTCTGGGTGTGGTTTATTTGTATCGTTCTTTTTTGTTGCAAAATATGTATATGAAATCGTTTTTTATCGGCAAAAGTCATTTGATCGGGTTGCTATCCTTTTCCTTTCGGCGTAATGACAGAGGTATCCCCGGGGGGCCGTATCAATACGGCTGAGAATGAGCTGATTGCTCTAACCCGTCGAACCTGATCCGGCTTAACACCGGCGTAGGGAGGGAAGGCATCAGACCTTGCTTCTTATCCGTCGGCCGAAAGCCTTTTTCCGGTCGGCCTGATGGTTGACCTGCAAGAAGGATGCATAAATGGCTGATATTTCCGATCAGAATATTCCCGGTCACGTCACGACCGGTCCGATTCGTGGTTCTCGTAAAATTTATGTTGAAGGCCAAAATGGCGTTCGCGTGGCTATGCGCGAAATCGACCTTGAGCCTTCTGCCAATGAACCACCGGTTCGTGTCTATGATTGTTCGGGACCTTACACTGATCCCAATATTAAAATCGATATTGCCGCCGGTTTAAAACCGCTTCGCCGTGAATGGATTTTGGCGCGCGGTGATGTTGAAAGTTACGAAGGTCGCGAAATTAAACCCGAAGACAATGGCCAGTTGGGTCCTGATCGTTCGGGCGGTGTGCCACCTTTCCCCAATGTAAACCATCATCCTTTGCGTGCCAAAGCGGGTGCTAATGTCACCCAGATGCATTATGCCAAAAAAGGCATTGTCACGCCGGAAATGGAATATATCGCTATTCGTGAAAATTGTGGTCGCGCCCAGATGAAAGAGGCGATGATCCGTGATGGCGAAAGTTTTGGTGCGAATATTCCCGATTTTATCACGCCTGAATTCGTTCGTGATGAAATTGCTGAAGGCCGTGCAGTTATTGCCGCCAATATCAACCATCCTGAAGCGGAACCGATGATTATTGGCCGGAATTTTCTGGTTAAAATCAATGCCAATATTGGTAATTCGGCGGTGGCCTCGGATGTCGCGGCTGAAGTCGAAAAAATGGTCTGGGCCATTCGTTGGGGTGCCGACACGGTGATGGATCTGTCCACTGGACGGAATATTCACGATACTCGCGAATGGATTTTGCGGAATAGTCCCGTTCCCATTGGAACAGTGCCGATTTATCAGGCTTTGGAAAAAGTAAATGGTATTGCTGAAAATCTGACATGGGAAGTTTTCAGAGATACCTTGATCGAACAAGCCGAGCAGGGTGTTGATTATTTCACCATCCATGCTGGTGTCCGTTTGGCCTACATCCCGTTAACCGCAAACCGTATTACCGGCATTGTCAGCCGTGGCGGTTCGATCATGGCAAAATGGTGCTTGGCACATCATGAGGAAAACTTCCTCTATACCCATTTTGAAGATATCTGCGAAATCCTGAAACGCTATGATATTGCCTTTTCTTTGGGTGATGGTTTGCGTCCTGGTTGCATTGCGGATGCTAATGATCGCGCCCAATTCGCTGAATTGGAAACTTTGGGCGAATTAACCAAAATTGCATGGAAGCATGATGTTCAGGTGATGATTGAAGGCCCGGGTCATGTCCCGATGCACAAAATCAAGCCGAATATGGATAAGGAATTAGTCGCCTGCCATGAGGCGCCTTTCTATACCTTGGGCCCCTTGACGACGGATATCGCCCCTGGTTACGACCATATCACCTCGGCAATCGGCGCAGCCATGATCGGATGGTATGGCACGGCGATGCTGTGTTATGTCACCCCGAAAGAACATTTGGGCTTGCCTGATCGTGATGATGTGAAGGTCGGCGTTGTGACCTATAAGCTGGCTGCCCATGCGGCGGATTTAGCAAAGGGGCATCCGACAGCGCATTTCCGCGATAATGCTTTGTCTCGCGCGCGTTTTGAATTCCGGTGGAAAGATCAGTTCAATTTAAGCCTTGATCCCGATACCGCAGAATCCTTCCATGATCAGACCTTGCCCGCAGAAGGGGCAAAAGCTGCGCATTTCTGTTCGATGTGTGGCCCGAAATTCTGCTCGATGAAAATCACGCAGGAAGTTCGTGAATTTGCCGCTCAAGGCATGGAAGAAATGAGCGACCAGTTCAAAGAAAAGGGAGGGGAAATCTACCTTCCTGCCGCGGAATAATTCTTATTTTGCTTACTCCATAGTTTACCCTTGTTCCCTGTCCCTGTTCTGTTTGTCAGAACAGGGATTTTTTTTGTCCTTTAGGATGGGGGGATTTGCGTCTAATTCTAATGGTCGTATCGCATGGCGATATGATGGTTTGTTGGAAACATTAATCGCGGATTCTAGAAAAAGACATTAGAGCGTTTCCCCAAGCCGAGGAGCGTGTCATACCGATAATCTTGAAATTCGGTAAGATTTCACAAAAGAA
>NZ_JAIWON010000029.1 GCF_020216885.1 Zymomonas sp.
CAGACGGGCAGACGGGCAGACGGGCAGACGGGCAGACGGGCAGACGGGCAGACGGGCAGACGGGCAGACGGGCAGACGGGCAGCATTCTGTGTTTTAAGAGGATGTCTAGCCCTATTAGCCATTGATCTCGAATATCTTTGATTACATTTCCAAACGAACAGATATCGATCAGGCATATAAACAATAGATGTGATAAGATACTTATCTTAAGATCATTGTCTTAGAATTAAATTCTTTAAATTTTTAAAAATTATGATCAGTTGTTTTTATACAAATTCAAATTAAGAAAATTATTATATCTAGAGACATTAAGTAAATATCTAAAAAATATCATGCCTAAATAGATGATTAGGCATGATATTTTTAGATTGTATTATTGTTATATTTTATAAGATCTTTACCAAAGCAAAGCCGCCAACCAACAATAATAAACAGACGGAGGCAACTAAGGTCAGTCTTTTTTCAATGAATTGTTCGATCGGTTTACCATAACGGCGTAACAGCCCTGCGACACAGAAGAAGCGCAATCCGCGACTAACAAAGGCAGCGGCAAGAAAACTCAAAATATTATAATGAGCAAAGCCGCTTGCAATCGTGACTAGTTTAAAAGGTATTGGGGTCAATCCCTTTACCAGAATCACGATAGCTCCATATCGGGCATACCAATCCTGAAAGCTATGTGCTTTTCCTTCCAAGCCATAAAGATGGATAAGCCAGCCACCAAGGCTATTATAAAGGTAGTAGCCTATCGCATAACCAAATAAAGCACCGACAACAGATGCCAAGGTAGCGAGCCATGCCATTAACCATGCTTTTTCCCGACGGGCTATAACCATAGGGACGAGCATAGCTTCGGTCGGGATCGGGAAAAAAGAGGCTTCAGAAAAAGACAGCAGCACGAGCCATAATAGGGCATGCCGATCGGCTGCTCTTCTTAGCGTCCAGTTATAAGTCCGACGTAGCATAATCTCTATCTATTCTTTTCTTAATCAAGCTTCACAAGGGTTCCAGCCCCTTGCTCGGTAAAGAGTTCAATCAGAATAGAATGTGGAACGCGGCCATCCAGAATAACAGCAGCATCAACACCACTTTTGACGGATTCAATACAGGTTTCCAATTTAGGAATCATGCCGCCTGAAATAACATCTGCCTTCGTTAAGCTGTCAATCTGGGAGGGTGTTAATGTCCGTAAAAGTTTTTTATCGGCATCAAGAACGCCGGCAACATCCGTCAATAAGAAGAGGCGTGCAGCTTCCAGACCAGCAGCCAGAGCGCCTGCCATGGTATCCGCATTGATATTATAGGTTTCGCCATCAGCGCCTACCCCGATAGGGGCGACAACCGGAATCATGCCGGATTGTGTCAGAGTATCAATAAGGCGACGATCAACTGAAACGGGACGACCGACAAAACCAAGATCAATATCTTCGTCTTGCCCGTCAGTGGAATTCTTTCTGGTCTTTTTGACTTTTTCGACTTCGACGAGTTTGGCATCTTTACCGGAGATACCAACAGCGCGGCCACCAGCACGGCCAATCCAAGAAACAATATCTTTATTGATAGCGCCTGATAAAACCATCTCGGCAATCTTGGCCGTTTCGTTATCGGTGACGCGTAAACCATCAATAAACTGGCTTTCGACACCTAAGGCCTTCAGCATCTTACCAATTTGGGGCCCGCCGCCATGCACAACAACGGGATGAATACCGATCGCCTTTAAAAGAACGATATCTTCTGCGAAGTCTTGCGCTGCATCGGGGTTGCCCATGGCATGGCCGCCATATTTGACGACAAAAATCTTACCGGCATATCGCTGAATATAAGGCAACGCTTCGGATAAGGTCTCTGCCTTTTCAAGCAGGATTCTATCGGGGGCATAAGTAGCGGACATGCACAGGCTCCGAGAACAAGAAAATTTTACGTTAACGTCGCTTTTGCGGAAAAAAGCCTGATCCACAAGGGAAAAATAAAAATAACGACGTTTAATTGCCTAATGATGCCTAAAGCCGTGGAGTGTTTTTTAAAATAAAAACCTGTTAGATATTGCCTTTTCGAGGTTCCCAAAGCTGTTCTTGCTCTAATTTTTGCCCTAGCCATCGAGCCATCACAAAAAGATAATCAGACAAGCGGTTTACATAGCAGCGGATTCCAGCGTTGATCGTAATGTCACTGTCATTCAATCTGATAAGCGCTCTTTCAGCCCGTCTGGCAATAGCACGCGCAAGATGAAGTTCAGCAACACCCCCCTGCCCTTGAGGAAGAATAAAACTTTTGAGGGGAGATAAATCTTGGTTCATCCCGTCTATTTCTACTTCCAACCTTTCAACTTGAGAAGCTGTGATCCGAAGAGAAGAGGAAATCTTATTTTCAAAAGGCGTTGCTAAATCTGCACCAAGATCAAAAAGATCATTTTGAATAAGAGCTAATCTGTCCCGACAAAAAAGATCATTTATCCTCGCTAAAGCGACACCGATTGCGGCATTGGTTTCATCAATTTCACCAATGGCATCTATGAGAGCATGGCTTTTAGAAAGACGGATATCACCGATTATACCAGTTTTACCATCATCCCCGCCGCGAGTATAAATGCGATTCAGAAAGACCATGTCTTTCTTTATGAGTGAAAAAAAGATTGCGGTATAGAAACTAATTTTAATAGCTCTGATAAATTCTATTGCAGCTATGATAGCGAAACTGTTTTCTTGAAAAGAAGAATAATTAATAATAATCAATATCAATGTATAATCTATTGTTTATAGGGTAAAATTTTTTATTTTTTCTGCTTATTGCGCTTCTAATTATTAAATAATCTTAATATATTTTTATCGGGAAGCTGAAATTTTTTAAGCATAACCAGAATATCGATTCAGAATCTGCCCATAAATTTCAAAGTGAATAGAATTGATTCTTTCTTATTCAATATTTTAAATGACTTTTTGATTATTTTGTAACTTAAAAATAAATAATTATTATACAATATAGTAATTATTATAAAAAAAGCTTTTAAGAGAGAATTTAGGATACTTCTAATCGAAAAGACTAACCATTTTTTTGAGGCATAAGATCAGAAGATGGGTTGTCTCTCTTCCGTAAGCTAGGCAAAGGGATGGTTTATGACCAAGCCGCGCACAATTAATCAGAACCCAGACCTTCGCTATTTTGGTAACCTGCTCGGTCAGGTTATTAAGGAACAAGGCGGAGAGTCTTTATTCAACCAGATCGAGCAAATTCGCTCTGCCGCGATTAGACGCCATCGGGGTATTGTTGACAGCACTGAGCTAAGTTCTCGCTTAGCCGACCTTGACCTTAATGACATGTTCTCTTTTGCACATGCCTTTTTGCTGTTTTCAATGCTGGCCAATTTGGCTGATGATCGTCAGGGAGATGCCCTTGATCCTGATGCCAATATGGCAAGTGCCCTTAAGGACATAAAAGCCAAAGGGGTCAGTCAGCAGGCGATCATTGATATGATCGACAAAGCCTGCATTGTGCCTGTTCTGACAGCACATCCGACCGAAGTCCGTCGGAAAAGTATGCTTGACCATTATAATCGCATTGCTGGTTTAATGCGGTTAAAAGATGCTGGACAAACGGTAACTGAAGATGGTCTTCCGATCGAAGATGCTTTAATCCAGCAAATCACGATATTATGGCAGACTCGTCCGCTGATGCTGCAAAAGCTGACCGTGGCCGATGAGATCGAAACTGCCCTATCTTTCTTGAGAGAAACTTTTCTGCCTGTTCTGCCTCAGCTTTATGCAGAATGGGAAAAATTGCTTGGTAGTTCTATTCCAAGCTTTATTAGACCCGGTAACTGGATCGGTGGTGACCGTGATGGTAACCCCAATGTCAATGCCGATACGATTATGCTGTCTTTGAAGCGCAGCTCGGAAACAGTATTGACGGATTATCTTAACCGTCTTGATAAACTGCTTTCCAATCTTTCGGTCTCAACCGATATGGTTTCGGTATCCGATGATATTCTGTGTCTGGCTAATAAAAGCGGTGATGATGCTGCGATCCGCGCGGATGAGCCTTATCGTCGTGCCTTAAATGGTATTTATGACCGTTTAGCAGCAACTTATCGTCAGATCGCCGGTCGCAACCCTTCGCGCCCTGCCTTGCGTTCTGCAGAAGCTTATAAACGGCCTCAAGAATTGCTGACTGATTTGAAGACCTTGGCCGAAGGCTTGGGCAAATTGGCAGAAGGTAGCTTTAAAGCCTTAATCCGTTCGGTTGAGACCTTTGGTTTTCATTTGGCTACCCTCGATCTGCGTCAGAATTCGCAGGTTCATGAAAGAGTTGTCAATGAACTGCTACGGACAGCCGCAGTTGAAGCCGATTATTTATCTCTATCGGAAGAAGATCGCGTTAAGCTGTTAAGACGAGAATTGTCGCAACCGCGAACTCTATTCGTTCCGCGCGCCGATTATTCCGAAGAGACACGCTCCGAGCTTGATATTATTCAGGCAGCGGCACGCGCCCATGAGATTTTTGGCCCTGAATCCATTACGACTTATTTGATTTCGAATGGTGAAAGCATTTCCGATATTCTTGAAGTCTATTTGCTTTTGAAAGAAGCTGGGCTGTATCAAGGGGGGGCGAAGCCAAAAGCCGCGATTGAAGCTGCGCCTTTATTCGAGACGGTGGCCGATCTTGAAAATGCGCCAAAAGTCATGGAGGAATGGTTCAAGCTGCCTGAAGCACAAGCCATTGCCAAGGCACATGGTGTTCAGGAAGTAATGGTTGGCTATTCTGACTCCAATAAGGACGGTGGATATCTGACATCGGTTTGGGGTCTTTATAAGGCCTGTCTCGCTTTGGTACCGATTTTTGAAAAAGCCGGTGTGCCAATCCAGTTTTTCCATGGACGGGGTGGTTCCGTTGGTCGCGGTGGTGGTTCCAACTTCAATGCTATTCTGTCGCAACCAGCGGGAGCCGTCAAAGGGCGTATCCGCTATACCGAGCAGGGTGAAGTCGTGGCGGCCAAATATGGCACCCATGAAAGCGCTATTGCCCATCTCGATGAAGCCGTAGCAGCGACTTTGATTACTTCTTTGGAAGCACCAACCATTGTCGAGCCGGAATTCAGTCGTTACCGTAAGGCCTTGGATCAGATCTCAGATTCAGCTTTCCAGACCTATCGCCAATTAGTGTATGGAACGAAGGGCTTCCGTAAATTCTTTAGTGAATTTACGCCTTTGCCGGAAATTGCCCTCTTAAAAATCGGGTCACGTCCACCTAGCCGCAAAAAATCCGACCGGATTGAAGATCTGCGCGCTATTCCTTGGGTATTTAGCTGGTCACAAGTTCGGGTTATGTTGCCCGGATGGTTCGGTTTCGGTCAGGCTTTATATGACTTTGAAGATACCGAGCTGTTACAGGAAATGGCAAGCCGTTGGCCGTTCTTCCGCACGACTATTCGGAATATGGAACAGGTGATGGCACGTTCCGATATGACGATTGCCAAGCATTATTTGGCTTTGGTCGAGGATCAGACAAATGGTCAGGCTATCTATGATTCTATCGCGGATGGCTGGAATAAAGGCTGTGAAGGTCTGTTAAAAGCAACCCAGCAAAATTGGCTGTTGGAACGTTTTCCAGCGGTTGATAATTCGGTGCAAATGCGTCGGCCTTATCTGGAACCACTCAATTACTTACAGGTCGAATTGCTGAAGAAATGGCGTGGAGGTGATACCAACCCGCATATCCTCGAGTCTATTCAGTTGACGATCAATGCCATTGCAACGGCGCTTCGCAATAGCGGTTGATACACCACTGACATTCAAAACAAAAAAAACGGCAGAGATTTCTCTGCCGTTTTTTATCGGGTATGTATTTCTTGGTAATGAATTTAGCCGACTGCCCATCCGTTAGAAAGGAAGAAGGCAGATAAAGCCGCGCTTCTTTTTAGGCTTCTTCATCGTCTGGAACATTGCGAGCAATATTACTGTGACGATAGCCATAGAGGAAATAGACGACCAATCCGACTACCGTCCAACCAAAAAACATTTTTAATGTCATGAGAGGCAGACTAACAAAAAGATACAGACAGCCCAAAGCAGCCAGAGGCGCAATCAAATAAACACAAGGTGTTTTGAAAGGACGATGTCTTTTCGGATCAGTATGACGCAAGACCAAGACGGCAATAGCAACCATAGCAAACGCAAATAACGTGCCTGCATTAGAAATATCAGCAAGAATACCGACAGGGAAGAAAGCCGAAAAAGCTGCAACGGCCAAGCCGGTCATGACAGTCACGATATAAGGCGTTTTGAAACGGGGATGCACTTTGGCAAAAAATCCTGGTAACAGACCGTCACGGCTCATCACAAAGAAGATGCGGGTCTGACCAAAAATCATCATCAGAATAACGGATGGTAAGGCAAAACCAGCGGCTAACGCTATCAGGTTGCCGACTTTATTCCATCCGATTTTACGAAGGCTCCATGCTAAGGCTTCATTAGAGCAGACGACATGGCTGTCCTTCAGAGTAGAACAGGCTGCTGCCATTTCGCTACTGCCTGCGGGTAACGCATGCTGATGAGCGGCATCGAAAACAGGTTGCGCCCCCACGCCACCAATAACGCCCGCCGAAACCAACATGTAAAACAAAGTACAAATCGCAAGCGAACCGACCAAGCCAATCGGCATATTCCGTTGAGGATCCTTGGTTTCTTCGGCTGCCGTAGAAACAGCATCAAAACCGACATAGGCAAAAAAGATAGAAGCCGCAGCCGCAGATATACCTGAAAAGCCCAAAGGTGCAAAAGGATGGAAATTTTCCATATTCATGGCTGGAATTGCCAAAAAGATAAAAAGAGAAAGTGCCGTTATTTTGATAACAACCAGAATAGCGCTTGCAGTGGCGCTTTCTTTAGTACCACGTATCAATAAAGACATGATTAAAAGAGCAATAAAGGCAGCGGGAAGGTTAATAATACCGCCATTAAAAGGCCCTTTGGTAAAAACAAGGACGGAATCTGGCAGATGAGAGCCTGTTAGATGCTCAATTAAACCGACAACATAGCCTGACCAACCGACAGAAACAGCACTGGCTGCCACGGCATATTCAAGAATAAGCGCCCAGCCGACCATCCATGCAACAAGTTCGCCCATGACGGCATAGCTATAGGTATAAGCTGACCCTGATACGGGTACCATAGCGGCCATTTCAGCATAGCAAAAAGCTGCAACCCCACAAACGCAGGCGGCAATAATAAAGCTCAACATCATTCCGGGGCCTGCTTTTTGTGCGGCTTCCGCCGTTAACACAAAAATACCGGTACCGATAATAGCGCCAATACCCAGCATGGTTAGCTGAAAGGCGCCTAAAGAACGATGGAGAGATTTCTTTTTAGCTGTTTCTAAAATGGCGTCGAGAGGCTTCACACGCCCGAATATCATTCATTATCCCCCGATAAGAAGCGGTCTGTACCGCACTTTGATTTTGTCTATAGATTAACCGTTTCAGGCCAAATTTAATTGATATTCTCAAATAGTTAGCCCGAACGACCCACCTCGATAGACAATAGAAGGCGTTTCCCGACAGCTGGCAAGAGAAAAAGCATCTTTTCTGACATAATCTAGTTCTTTTTATCCTCCTGATAGTAAGGAAAGACTATATCGAGCTGATACAATATTATAATATTATTATTACATATGGCTTATTTTGATTTTGATCAAATAAAATTTAAAGCAAAAACGAAATAAGCATTTTGTTGCAAAATATTGCGGATTATAACTGGATAAGCTTGGCACCCAATTCTTTGCCGGATAAAATATGAATATGTAAATGTGGCACCAACTGGTCTGCATCATGACCACAATTCACAATTAGCCTATAGCCGTTGTTTAAAGCTGGATCTCGACTGATCTGGCCGACTGCCCGCGTTAAAGCCGCAATTTCTGTATCTGAAGCCTTTTCAGAAAAATCATCCCATGAAACATAGCGGCCTTTTGGAATAACCAAGATATGAACAGGAGCCTGAGGATTGATATCATGAAAAGCCAGCACTTGGTCGTTTTCAAAAACCTTTTTGCAAGGGATTTCACCGCGAATAATGCGGGCAAAGATATTGTTATCATCATAGGGTTGATGAATGTCGACAGTCATTAGCTATTCCTTTGAGATAAAAGAATTTTTTTAAAAAGGTCTTAATTCTTATTCTGATTATACAAAAGAATATAAATAAAGCCGATATTGAGAAGACCGGCTTTATTCACTATTCTATTATTTAAGGCTTTGGCCGAGCAGCTTTTTCAGCATGACCGGATATGCCTTCACGTCGTCTTAATTCCGAAAAGACATTTTCAAAGCTGCTACCACGGTCAGCTAATAAAACAGCTAAATGAAAAATGAGATCAGCCGCTTCACTTTCCAGTGATTTTTTATCTTGAGCCAAGGCTGCAATAACAGTCTCTACGGCTTCCTCGCCTACTTTCTGAGCGATATGGGCAGTGCCACGATGGAAGAGAGAAGAAACATAGGAATCTTCTGGAGAGGCTTTGCGCCGTTCGGCAATAACGGATTCGATATAGGCTAATGTTTCTTCAGACATAACATTTTTGTCTTTCTTTATCCCCCTGCCCTTTTTGAACAGGCTATTTTAAAAAGCTGGAAGTAACCTTGCAAAGAGTAACCCGCCTTAACATGTATCGATCGGTTATTCGGGCAAATGCCGCACGGTTAAGCCAGCCTTTGCCAAGGCTTCATGGGCTTCTGCCAAGCTATATTGGCCAAAATGAAAAATAGAGGCAGCGAGCAACGCGCTGGCATGACCTTTGGTCACCCCTTCGACCATATGATCGAGATTGCCGACCCCACCACTGGCAATAACAGGAACGGGCACTGAATCAGCAACCAAGCGAGTTAATTCCAGATCATAGCCGTCTCTGGTACCGTCCTTATCCATGGAAGTCAGAAGAATTTCACCTGCTCCCAAGCGTGTCAGATTAAGGGCATGATCGAGCGCGTTGATACCTGTCGGACGACGACCACCATGGGTATAGACTTCCCAATGGTCGCCATTACGACGTGCATCAATGGCAGCAACCACACATTGCGCCCCGAAACGGTCAGCGATCTCCGCGACTAATTCCGGTCGGGCGACAGCGGCAGAATTAACGGCAACTTTGTCAGCTCCAGCCAATAGTAAAGCACGGGCATCTTCAACCTGACGCACCCCGCCGCCGACTGTGAGGGGCATAAAACAGACTTCAGCCGTACGAGCAACGACATCCAGCATAGTGCCGCGCCCTTCATGGCTGGCCGAAATATCCAGAAAGCATAATTCGTCAGCCCCTGCTGCATCATATACCTTGGCTTGTTCGACTGGATCGCCAGCATCCATCAAATCAGTAAAATTAACGCCTTTCACGACCCGCCCATCGGCAACATCCAGACAAGGGATAATTCGGGTACAAAGGGTCATGCGCTAGCTCCTCCTTGGCGGGCAATAGCTAAAGCCGCTTTCAGATCAAGTGAGCCGTCATAAATAGCCCGACCACAGATAACACCTTCGATGCCGTCTTTTGTATGGCGTGCTAGCAATTCGATATCACCAATATCTTTAACCCCGCCGCTGGCGATAACCGGAATGTCAGTTGCGGCAGCCAAAGCCAAGGTGGCCTCGCTGTTACAGCCCTTTTTTAAGCCATCCCGACCCACATCCGTGTAAAGTAATGCAACGACACCGGCGTTAGCAAAGCGTTCAGCCATATCAGTGACAGAAATTTCTGACTGCTCTGCCCAACCTTTGGTCGTGACCATACCATCACGTGCATCGACTGCGACCACGATCTGTTCTGGATATTTTCGGGCAGCTTCCTTTACCAGATCAGGATTTTCAAAAGCCGCTGTCCCAATGACAACGCGGCTAATACCCCGAGAAAGCCAGCCATCAATCGCTTTCATGTCCCGAATACCACCGCCGAGTTCAATAGTGCCGGGAAAGGCCTTTACAATAGCGTCAACGGCTGCTGCATTCATGGCATGGC
>NZ_JAIWON010000030.1 GCF_020216885.1 Zymomonas sp.
CGGCAAAAGCACCGTCAAGATCGACTACATGCAAATAGCGGGCGCCAGCCTCATAAAATTGGCGGGCACGAGCCGCTGGATCATCGTCATAAATGGTAGCACGATCCATAT
Organism: Zymomonas sp.; assembly: GCF_020216885.1. Lineage (GTDB taxonomy): Bacteria > Pseudomonadota > Alphaproteobacteria > Sphingomonadales > Sphingomonadaceae > Zymomonas. Next base: position 112 of record NZ_JAIWON010000030.1, read on the forward strand.
CGCCTTCAGACAAGCGAACAACATGGCCTTCTTTCAGGTCAATGGCAGGAAAAATAATCAGTGAATCCGTCATGGATTTCTCCAATATCCGTTCTTTTATGTTCTTTGGATAGGGGGACATAAAAGAGAAAGGGGGACGCCAGACAGTATCATCTATCTAGCAAAATTTGCGTTTTATTAGGGATTCCAGTCCAAAAAACGGGACAGAAATTCCAGACCATAGCTCTGGCTTTTTTCAGGGTGGAATTGGACACCCATAATATTATCCCGTCCGACCGCGGCTGTCACAAGGCCGCCATGTTCAGTTGTCGCTAATAAGGTCGATTCGTCTTCCGGCACGAAAGCGTAGCTATGGAGGAAATAGGCTTCCCCTGCCCGAAGGAGAGGATGAGAATCTGTGGTTAAATCAATCTGGTTCCATCCCATATGAGGCACCTTACAAGAAGAATCATTCGGGCGGAGCGGTGTTACCTTGCCTTTGATCCAACCCAAGCCTTGATGGATGCCATATTCTTCACCTTGGTCAGCAAGAAGCTGCATCCCGACACAGATGCCCAAAAAAGGGCGTTTTTTTTCAAGAACAGTCTTTTCCAAAGCGGGCACCATATCAGGAATAGCCTTTAACGCTTGCATACAGGAAGCGAAGGCACCTACCCCCGGTAAAACAACGCGGTCTGCCTGAAGAACCTCATCAGGATTGGCGGTAACAACCAGATTTTCGCGAGCTAATCCCGATGCCAATAATGCATTGGCAACCGAACGAAGATTACCTGCACCGTAATCAATAAGAGCGACTGTTGAAGATGCCTGATTTTTCACGTTATAAACTACCCTTTGTCGAAGGTATTCGGCCTTGCTTCCCTGCATCAATAGCAACGGCTTGACGCAAAGCCAGAGCCAAGGCTTTGAACAGGCTTTCAGCAATATGATGGTTATTGCGCCCGTAAAGCGTTTCAACATGAAGGGTAAGTCCTGCCCCTTGAGCAAAACTTAGAAACCAATGTTCTAGCATTTCGGTATCAAGATCACCCAAACGTGGTTGGGTGAAAGCGGAGCGCCAAACCAGATAAGGGCGGCCAGAAATATCAATGGCAACCCGACTCAAGGATTCATCCATAGGTGCGTAGGCATGCGAAAAGCGAGTAATGCCCGCTTTGTCGCCCAAAGCCTGCTGAACAGCCTGCCCGAGAGCAAGTGCGCAATCTTCTATAGTATGATGGGGATCAATATGTAGATCGCCTTTGACGGTCACATCGCCATCAATAAGCGAGTGGCGAAAAAGCTGATCTAACATATGATCAAAGAAACCAATGCCAGTTTTGACATTATATTGCCCATGCCCATCCAGATTAAGATGGATATGAACATCGGTTTCGGCGGTTTGACGATGGATTGAGGCTATACGCTGCATAAAATCGCTATAGCCTACCCGCGCTTTCATGCAAATATACTCAATCCCATCTTGACCGATAGCTTTGACACGTCCACCTAAGGCTTTATGAATGAGGAAAGCTTTGACAGTCTGATTCCGTATGATGAGATCGTCCAAGAAGCCCTGCGCGCTGTTGTTGGTCGCGTTTTAGGGACAGTACAGGCAGAGGGCGGCCTCCCCGGAGATCATCATTTCTATATCACCTTTAAAACACAGGCAGCCGGTGTTTCTGTACCGCCGCATCTGTTAGCCCGATTCCCTGAAGAAATGACGATTGTCATTCAGAATCGCTTTTGGGATTTGGTCGTAGAATCCGATCATTTTAGTATCGGTCTTTCTTTTGGTGGCATCCCATCCAATCTGGTTATCCCCTATTCTGCAATCACCAATTTCGTCGATCCTTCGGTTCACTTTGCCTTGCAATTTGAAGCCCAGTTCGAAGAAGTCGTTGATTCGGAAGAGAATGAACCAGAGCCCGAAAAACGGCCATTACCTGAAGCCAAGCCTATCGAAGAAGGGTCGAATGTCGTTTCGGTTGATTTCAGCCGTAAAAAATAGATTTTACTGTCTATCGAATATCGCTATCCTGTGTTGGTCGTAAGACAGGCCAAAAAAGCAGGATAGCCCCAGAGAAAGAATCGAATTTTTATAAAAATTCGGTCATTTTAAATTTTACGGCTCTTTTTAGAGTTTTCTGCGTTCTTCAAAAAACCGATGATGTAGAAAAGGCTCTTGCCAGTCGGGTTATTATTGTAATTTCATTCAGGGAATGAGAAGGCATGGTTTCAAGGATTGTCGAGACATTGGTGCAGGCTGAAATCAATCGCGCCCACCAAGATGACAGTCTGAAGAATCTGGTAACAGGGGCTTTGGTTGTTGGCGCTATTCGCCGTTTGGGGCCTGTTGGCCTTATTCTTGGCACCGGATATGTTTTAGGGAAAGCCTATATCCGGCGGCGGGCTTTGGAACGAATAGAACAGCAAAAATGGCTGGAAGCACATCCCGAACAGGAAACAGAAATTTACGCCGAAACAGCAGGTATGTTACCTCATCAGCCAGAGACGCCACTTGATTTTCAATCGAAGAAAAAGGCTTCGGTTAAAAATAAACCCGCATAACAAAAAAAATTTTGTCATGCGGGATAAAATTTAATCTGGATATCCGGCAAAAAACCGGATTTAGTTAAAATTAGGCTGATTTCTGAGCGCGTTCGATCGCTTCAACGATAATTTTACGAGCATCAGCAGAACTGCCCCAGCCTTCGATCTTGACCCATTTTTTAGATTCAAGGTCTTTATAATGTTCAAAGAAATGGCCGATCTGATCGGTGATAATCGCAGGTAAATCGCTGGCTTCTTTGACAGAAGAATAAAGCGGGATGATATCGTCAACAGGAACCGTCAACAGTTTTTCATCTTCGCCTTTTTCATCCTTCATCCGCAAAACAGCGATAGGACGAACGCTGACAACACTACCTGGAACGAAAGGCGTCGGGGCAAGAACCAAAGCATCCAGAGGATCGCCATCATCTGACAGAGTATGCGGAACAAAGCCATAATTGGCCGGATAACGCATAGGCGTATGCAATAAACGGTCAACAAACAAGGCGCCGGATTTTTTGTCAAATTCGTATTTCACCGGTTCGCCGCCCTGCGGCACTTCGATGATAACATTCAGCGTTTCGGGCGCATTATCGCCTGTGGGAATAAGATTGATATCCATAATAAAATTGCGATAATGCGGGCTTGTTTTTATCACAAGCCTCTTTTTCTGTCTTTTAGGGAAGAAAAAAGTCTTTTTGGATGAAAAGGCAACAGATGATCTTTCTGTATCCGCTGCGCATACAAAATTTTGCACAACCGGAAAAATAGGTTAGACGCGGGCAACTCTTGAAGAAATCTTTATTTTATTAGCCGGATGAATGGCATGAAAATTAAAACGCCCCAGCCGATTCGTGGCACACAGGATATTTTTGGCGAAGAGTCTCTTCGCTTTAACCATGTCGTCAACAAGTTTGATGAGATAAGAAAGCTATACGGATTTAAACGGGCAGAAATTCCGGTTTTCGAATCAACGGCTGTCTTTGCGCGTTCTTTGGGCGAAACAACGGATGTTGTTTCCAAGGAAATGTATAGCTTTCCTGATCGCTCCGGTGAGCAATTGACACTTCGGCCTGAATTTACGGCTGGATTGACTCGCGCTTATCTTACAAGTGGATGGCAGCAATATTCACCCTGCAAAATTGCAACTCATGGCCCTGTCTTCCGTTATGAGCGTCCCCAGAAAGGACGTTATCGCCAGTTTCATCAGATAGATGCCGAAGTCATCGGAGCTGCAGAACCAGAAGCTGATGTTGAACTGCTCTCTCTTGCTGATCAATTGCTGGAATCACTTGGTATTAAGCAGCATGTAACCCTTCACTTGAATACTTTGGGGGATAGTGCCAGTCGTGAGGCTTGGCGTGCAGCCTTGATCGAATATTTTCAAGGGCATTTTGACAGTCTGTCGCAGGAAAGTCAGGAACGTTTAACGCGCAATCCTTTGCGGATTTTGGATTCTAAAGACCCAAATGATAAAATTATTGCCGAAAAAGCGCCGATTATTGATGACTATCTAACAGAAGAAGCGGCTTCTTTTTTCAAGGCGGTAACAACCGGACTGGATGCCGCCGGTGTAGCATGGATGCGCGATCCCAGATTAGTGCGTGGTCTGGATTATTATCGCCACACAGCTTTTGAATTTATTACTGACCAGTTGGGTGCGCAGGGCACGGTCTTGGCTGGTGGGCGCTACGATGGTCTTTCCGAAGCCTTAGGCGGAAATCTGACGCCAGCTATTGGATGGGCTGCCGGTATTGAACGTCTGGCTATGCTAATCGACGAACCTAAAGAGGATGCTATGAATGTAGCCGTTATTCCTCTGGGTGAAGAGGCCAAAAATCCAGCGATTTCTATTCTTTCAAAGTTAAGACATGCCGGTATTTCAGCCGATATGTCATGGCGTGGGAATATGAAACGGCGGATGCAAAAGGCCAATAGTTGGGGTGTTCGTTACGCCATCATTTTGGGTGACGAAGAATTAGCCCGAAATGAGGCGACCGTTAGAAGTATGGTGACAGGTGAGCAGCAAGCTATTGCGCTTGATCAGATTGTTGACCAGATTTTATCAGAATTGAGGAATAAATGATCGCAATTTCACCTGATCGTCTGGCAGCTATTATTGCCAGACGGGAAGAATTACAGGCCGAGATGGCACGGCCTGATTTAGATTCCAACCGTCTGGTTGCATTATCCCGCGAATATTCCGAAGTCGAACCAGTTGCTTTGGCCGCTGAAAATGTCGGACGTTTGCGTGAAGAAGGCGAAACGCTGGAAGCCATGACCAAGGATGACGATCCTGAATTACAGGCCATGGCTGTCGAAGAATTAGAAGCCAACAAAACAGCTTTGACTGAAGCCGAACGGGCTTTGGCACTTAGCTTGTTACCTCGCGATGCGGCTGATGAACGCTCAGCCATTCTAGAAATTCGTGCTGGAACCGGTGGCGATGAAGCTGCATTGTTTGGCGGTGACCTTCTACGGATGTACAGCCGCTATGCAGAGGAGCATGGGTGGCGCGTTGAGATGATTTCTGCCAGTGCTGCTGAATTGGGTGGTTATAAAGAAGTCGTTATCAGTATTACTGGCGCGGGTGTGTTTGCTCGTTTGAAATTTGAGAGTGGCGTGCATCGCGTACAGCGTGTGCCGGTTACCGAAAGCGGTGGCCGTATCCATACATCGGCAGCGACTGTGGCAGTTCTACCTGAAGCCGAAGAAGTCGATGTTGATATTGATGAGCGCGACCTGCGTATTGATATTTTCCGTTCTTCAGGACCAGGTGGACAATCTGTGAATACAACAGATTCTGCCGTTCGTATCACTCATATTCCTAGTGGTATTGTTGTTAGTCAGCAGGATGAAAAATCTCAACACAAGAACAAAGCCAAGGCAATGAAAGTGTTGCGGGCAAGGCTTTATGAAAGAGAGCGGGAAAGGTTGCATTCCGAGCGGGCGGGTCAGCGTAAATCCATGGTGGGATCTGGTGACCGCTCTGAACGCATTCGCACCTATAATTTTCCACAAGGACGAGTAACCGATCATCGTATCAATCTGACTTTGCATCGTTTACCGGAAATCTTGGCAGGTCCTGGTTTAGATGAAGTCATCTCGGCTTTGATTGCAGAAGATGAAGCTGAAAGACTGGCAAGTCTGGATGATTAAATCTTCCGAGAGTCTGGTGAGACCGCTCTCTATTACCGAAGCCTTGCGTGAAGCCGCCCGTGATCTGGCAACTGTCAGTATGACGGCGCGGCTTGATGCCGAATTATTGATGGCGCATAGCTTGGGCATAGAGCGAGATGCCTTGCTATTAGGATCATGGGGCGAAAAACAAGCGCCTCTTTCCTTTTTTGAAGCCATAAAGCGCCGTAAACAAAATGAGCCGGTAGCCTATATTTTAGGATATCGAGATTTTTGGACTTTGCGCCTGACTGTAACGCCTGATGTTTTAATTCCTCGTCCTGACAGTGAAACCCTTATCGAAACGGCTATTGCCTATTTTCGTGAACAGGCTTTTTTACCAGAAAATATTCTTGATCTTGGTACCGGATCTGGTGCCTTGTTATTAGCCGCTTTAGATGAGTGGAAAAACGCGAAGGGGCTTGGCGTTGATGCCTCACCTGAGGCTTTAAAAATTGCCCACCTCAATGCTGATAAATGCGGTATTCTACCTCGCGTGGAGTTCAAAATCGGTCATTGGGGACTAGGGATTCAACAAAAATTCGATCTTTTATTATGTAATCCACCCTATATTGCCAGAGATGCCATGATGCCTGCTGATGTCTTGCATTATGAACCACATCTGGCCTTATTTTCAGGAGATGAAGGGTTGGATGATTATCGTGAGATCATACCGGAAATCCCTTCCCTTTTAACCGAGCGTGGTATTGCTTGTCTTGAAATAGGATTCGATCAGGCCGAAAATGTCAGTATGATTGCCAAAGAGACCGGATTAAAGAGTCGAATTTTTTACGATCTTGAACAAAGACCACGCTGTGTTTTGCTATCTAGGTGATAATTTTTCAGTTTTTTTCGAAAAATTTATAGATATCTCAATATAATGCTTGGATTTATCCCTGAGACTGCTTAAGAAAGAAAGAGGCAAACAAAAGTAAGCTGGCATTAACGCCCGACTTTTTAAGCCAATTCCCAATGGTAGCTTCATGGCGTTCCCGATGTTCCTTTTCGGGGCAGATATTAAAACGTCGTAACAGCTCCAGAAGTTATGACATTGACTTTGGGCAATGTCTTCAAGGGGGAATAACGTAGCCCGCCATTTTCGGCATAGCGGATGAAATAATTTTACTCCCCGTTATCCGGTCACAATGGCGGATGGTGACTTAACCACCAGTAGTGACGAAGGCAGCGAACAGTTGATCAATAATCGTCAGAACGGCCGACGCCGTGGGCGTAGCGGGGGCTTGCCCCGGTCTAATTCCAATAGCGGAATAGATCGCAATAATCGTATCGATAACCGTGCACGCGGAAATGCAAGTCAGCTTCATGAGAAATACAAGGCGCTGGCTCGAGATATGCAGTTGCAAGGTGATCGGGTAATGACCGAATATTACCTTCAATTCGCAGATCATTATTTCCGCATTTTGAATGATAATCGGCTTCGTTATGAAGAAGCACGGATGCGTGATCGTACTTTATCGCAAGAAGGCGATAATAACGAACAGATCATAGACAACCGTTCATCCATGGATAGCAGACAAAATGCTGATAATTCACGTCAGCCTATGGATAACCGGTTTGATAATCGCCGTCCCTCTTCTTCTTACAATGCAGAAAACCGTGTTGTAAGACGGCCTCGTCGGGTTGTAGGTGAAAACCGTTTGGCAGGCGATGATCGCAATGGCGATGATAATGGATATAACGCCAATTTTGGAAATAATAACTATAACAGCCCAGTCCGTTCGAGACGAATTGTAGAGAATAATGATCGCGCCGATATTCGCGCAGATTTTATGGATAGAGAAGATAACCGGATGACTGAAACGGCTATGCCGGTTCAAGCTCAGCCCTCTATTCCAATGGACGTTTCATCAGAAGAAGCCGTAACGCCGCCAGTTCGTCGTCGTGGGCGGCGACCAAAAGCTGTCGTTGAAGCGGAAGCACGGAAAGCAGCCGAGGCGCAGCGCTATACAGAAGGCGAATTGCAAGAAAATAATGCAGAGGCTATTCCTGCAATCGATTCCGATGCAGTAGCAGAAGCCCCTATTCGCCGTCGCGGACGGCGACCAAAAGCTGTTATTGAAGCGGAAGCACGATTAGAAGCGGATCGTTTACCCCCTGCCATCAATCCGGTTGACAATACTGATCAGGAAGAAGAAAAGCCACGCCGTCGTGGACGGCGGCCGAAAGCGGAAGTTGAAAGTGCCGCAGCTGAAGCCTAAAAGTATTCAAGAATAAATAAAAAAAGGGGGATATTTCATCCTCCTTTTTTTATTTGGCATTATCCTTTTTGACTTTGTCGTTTCCACATCATGGCATAAAGGCCATTTTGAGCCAATAAGGCTCGATGGTTGCCACATTCTGCAATTCTACCATGATCAAGGACTATAATCTGATCAGCGTGAACAATCGTAGATAAGCGGTGGGCAATAATAATCGTTGTCCTGTTTTGAGCTATCTGATTGAGAGTCGCCTGAATATCGGCTTCACTATGACTATCAAGTGCGCTGGTTGCTTCATCGAATAATAAAATAGGAGGATTTTTTAGCAGCATCCGAGCAATAGCGATGCGTTGTTTTTCTCCACCTGATAGCTTTAAACCTCGCTCGCCAACAGTCGTTTGATAACCTTGCGGCAGGGAATCGATAAAATCAGAGATAGCGGCTCCCCTTGCCGCCTGCCTAACCTCTTCAAAAGAAGCATCAGGATGGCCATAACGAATATTATATTCGATAGTGTCATTAAATAGGACGATATCCTGTGGAACCATACCCAGAATTTGCCGTAAAGAATGTTGCGTAACCTCCCGAATATCTTGATTGTCAATCAATATTCGTCCACCGGTTACATCGTAGAAACGGTATAATAGTCGCACCAAGGTGGATTTCCCAGCACCGGAAGAGCCAACAATAGCCAAGCTTTGACCAGCGGGAAGAATAAAATCGATATCCTTTAGGATAGGACGATCTGCATGATATTGGAATTGCACATGCTCAAAACGAACTTCACCAGCATTCACCTTTAATGCAGGGGCATTAACCTTATCCTGTAAAGTTGCCTTGGTATCAATTAAACGGAATACAGCGGCCATATCCGTCAGGCCTTGCCTGACCTGCCGATAAACGGTGCCCAGAAAGTCTAAAGGCCGAAAAAGCTGAAGCAGTAAGCTGTTAATTAGAACCACGTCACCGACACTGAAACGATTATGACTCCATCCCCAGATAGTAAAAACCATACCGCCAGCCATGAGGATATTGGTAATCAGAGATTGACCGATATTCAGGGAAGCCAGCGAGGTTTCAACCTTGACGGTCGCATCAGAAAGATCACCTGCAATTTTGGAATAGCGTTTAGTCTCTAAACTCTCGGCATTAAAATACTTAACAGTTTCATAGTTAAGCAATGAATCGAGCGCATATTGCCCTGCCTGTTGGTCATATTCTGTCCATTGCCGACGTAGAGTAACCCGTTTTTCTGTTATGATACGGGTAAAGAGAATATAAATAGCGATCATAGCTAAAGTAGCCATCACCATACCCCAGCCCCAGCCAGAAAGAACAAAAATTATGCAGGTCGCTATCAATTCAAAAATCGTGGGACCTATATTGAAGATCAAATAATAGAGCATTGAATCAATGCTTTTTGTGCCGCGCTCAATAATACGCGTCAAAGATCCTGTCCGTCGCTCAAGATGAAAAGACAGAGGCAAATCATGCAAATGTTTAAATAATTCTACAGATAATTCTTTCGCTGCATTTTGCCCTACAGCCTCAAAGATAGCGTTTCGTAAATTATCAAAGAGAACATTTCCAAAACGACTGGCAGCGTAAGCTACTGCCAAGGCCATGGCGATGCCTGTCCCCGTTTTTTCAGGAGCAGTCATGTGGTCTATGACCCCTTTATATGCAAAGGGCATCAATAGAATAATTGCCTTGGAAAAAAGAACCATGACCAAAGCAAGCAACAGTCTTGTTTTGAGATCTCTCCTATTTTCCGGCCAGAGGTAACGTAAAAAACGCCTCAGATTGGTTAGTGAATCATGAGGGTATTCTTTACCTTTAACAGCCATTAATTTTCCTCAACAAGACAAAAAAGAGGCGGATATGATGCCATACCCGCCTTGAATAAAACAAATTTTTCTAATTTCAGGCTCTTAAACGCGCACCTTTTTTGACAGCTGCTG
>NZ_JAIWON010000031.1 GCF_020216885.1 Zymomonas sp.
CGACGATTTTATCGCTAATGGCCTGCAATTCAGCATCAGTGAAGCTTTTTTCTGCAGGTTGCAGCATAACTTCAATACCTAATGACTTTTCGTTCTCGTCTATCGTTTCGCCTGTAAAGACATCAAAAATACGAGCCTCGACAATCGCATTTTTGTCAGCACCGGCGATGCTGCGCACTAAATCAGCAGCAGGAACGTCTTTTGGCAGCAAAAAGGCGAAATCACGGAAAACAGGCTGTAGCATACTGGGTGCATAAAGCTGCCGCAATTGTCCTGAATTTTTGCGAAGGGGCAAGGCATCCAAGAATATTTCTGCTCCGATGACGGGCCCTTCGATATTAAATTCAGCAAGAATAGCCGGATGAATTTCACCAAAAACTGCTAAAGTATTTTTGGGTCCAAGGCATAGACGGCCTGAACGCCCTGGATGGTAAACATCACCGGCGTCACCCAGCAACTGCAATTTTTCAACGGGCATACCGACTGAATCTAACATAGCAGAAACAGCGGTTTTGGCATCATAAGCGTCAAAATTCTGGCTTTTGCCGTATTGCCAATCGCGGTTCATCCGCTCACCAGCAAAAATTAGCCCCAGAGTTGGACGTTCAGCTTCTTGCAAATAACGACGACCGACTTCAAATAAGCGAATAGTGGACTGCCCCCGATCCCGATTACGTTTGGCAGCGATAAGTAACCCCGGCAGTAAAGAAGGCCGCATCACCTTCATATCTTCGCTAATGGGGTTAGCAAGTTTCCAGAAAGCTCCTCCAAAAATATCCGCATCTTTTTCGGAGATAAAGCTCCATGTAACGGCTTCATTCATACCAAAAGCAGCCGCTGCACGACGCACACGCCGTTCTGTCAACTGACCGTGGGTTGCAATCGGACGAGCCACACCATCACCGCGATCAAGAGCGGTTGAAGGTACATTATCAAGCCCTTCAATTCTCACAATATCGGCGACGATATCGGCCACGACGCTGACGTCACGACGGAAGCTTGGCACACGAACACGCCAGCCTGCATCAATCGCAAAACCCAATTGTTCAAGGATTTCTCGTTGGCGAGCTGGTGCGACATCCATAGCTGCGAGCGAAGTCACATAGGACGGATCATAAGCAATGACCGGAACAGCTGAAGGCGCTTCGCCTAACGTGACGGCCTGTGTTGCTTTACCACCGCAAAAATCTAGCACCATACGGGTAGCAATCTGTAAGCCTTCATTCAAAAAGGCCGGATCAACACCCCGCTCAAAACGGATACGAGCATCTGAAGCCAGTCCCAATTTCTGACCAGCCTGTGAAACAGCTGCCGGATCAAAATAGGCGCATTCGATAATAACATCTGTGGTCGAGCCTGAAACGCTACCTTTTTCAGCGCCCATAATACCCGCGATGTTTTTGATACCATGATCGTCGGCAATTACCGTGATCGAGGAATCAAGATCATAGCTTTTGCCATTCAAAGCTTCTATTTTTTCGTTATTTTGGGCTTTACGAGCTGTCAATTTACCTTTGATTGCCCCTGCATCATAAACATGAAGCGGACGCCCCAAATCAAACATGATATAATTGGTAATATCAACCAAAGCCGAAGTAGGTCTGAAACCGATAGCTCGTAACCTTCTTGCCACCCATTCAGGCGAAGGACCGTTTTGGATACCGTGAATAAGCTGACCAAAAAAGGCAGGACAACCCTCTTTATCTTCGATAGCAATTTCAGCGGGAGCTGCGTCCGTGACAGGAACCCTTGGAATGGCCAAAGGCTTTAATCGACCGATACCCGCTGTTGCCAAGTCGCGTGCTAAGCCACGGACACCCATGCAATCTTGGCGATCAGGGGTGATGGCAACATCGAAAACGGGATCATCTAATCCTGCCCATTCGACATAAGATTGACCGACGGGCGCTTCATGCGGTAAATCAAGAATACCTTCATGTTCATCACCAAGGCCGAGTTCACGGATAGAACACATCATCCCGCGGCTTTCAACGCCACGGATAGAAGCAATCTTCAGAGTAACATCAATACCCGGAACATAGACACCTGGAGCAGCAAAAACGCCAACCAGACCAGCGCGCGCGTTAGCTGCGCCGCAAACAACTTGTAGTGGTTCGGATTCGCCGACATCGACCGCCAAAATTTGAAGACGATCTGCCTGTGGATGGCGTTCGGCAGTGAGAATCCGTGCAATCCGAAAGGCTTCCAATCCGTCAGCGGGATTATGAACCGACTCTACTTCGTGACCGATACGAGTCAGCGTATCGGCAATTTCCTGAACAGAGGCTTCTGTTTCCAGATGCTCTTTTAACCATGAAAGCGTGAACTTCATGCGCCGACTCCTCCTGAAAGTGTGGGCACGTCAAGCGCGGCAAAGCCAAAGTGACGTAGCCAGCGCAAATCGCCGTCAAAGAAAGCCCGTAAATCATCCATGCCATATTTCAGCATAGCTAAACGATCGATGCCGCAACCAAAGGCAAAACCTTGCCAGACATTGGGATCAAGGCCACAGGCGGTAATCACATTGGGATGTACCATACCGGAGCCTAAAATTTCCATCCAGCCGTCCGGTTGTTTCCCGCCGATAATACGACGCCCTTTTTCAAGGGTGTACCCGACATCAACTTCCATAGAAGGTTCAGTGAAGGGGAAATAACTGGGACGTAAGCGGAGAACGATATCATCGCGTTCAAAATAGGCGCGAACAAAAGTTTCAAGCGTCCATTTTAAATGTCCGAGATGCACTCCCTTATCGATGACTAACCCTTCAACTTGATGGAACATCGGCGTATGAGTGGCATCTGAATCCGAACGATAGGTGCGTCCTGGTGCAATGATGCGGATAGGAGGCTCCTGTCCCTGCATCGTTCTGATCTGAACCGGAGAGGTATGCGTCCGAAGCAACATCCGGCCTTTATCGCCTTTATCTGAAGCTCCTTCCTGAGGTTCAAAATAGAAGGTATCGTGCATAGCACGAGCCGGATGACTTTCAGGGATATTCAGGGCGCTGAAATTATGCCACTCATCTTCGATTTCGGGTCCGCTTGCCACCGCGAAACCAAGGTCAGCAAAGATTTCAGCCAGCTCATCCATAACCTGACTAACCGGATGCAGTGATCCCTTCGGCATTTTTGGAGAAGGCAAGGAAAGATCTATGGTTTCGCTTGCGAGCTTTTCATTTAGTAAAGCTGTTTCCAAGGCCTGCTTACGATCGGCAATCCCTTGCGCCACTGCTTGTCGCAGGCTGTGGATGACAGGCCCTTTTTCTTGCCGCTCTTCCGGAGTCATCTTTCCGAGCGATTTTAAAAGTGCCGTAACAACCCCTTGCTTACCGAGGGCATGGACGCGCACAGATTCCAAGCCGGCCAAATCCTCTGATTGAGAGATCTGGCCGATCAGATCGGCTTTCAGATTATCTAGATCGGTCATGCTTTCCATCATTTTTGTGACCATCGCCTGTTTAACGCGCTGTTCGTGGGAAGGAGATATTTAATATCACCTCATTATAGCGTAAAAAATCCAAAAGATTTTTGCCATATTCAGCCGATATCAGACAGTAAATCATTAAATTTTTCCAGAACGCATCTTCATACGGTTTGGCCGAATGAAGATGCGCACTGGACTGTATAACAAAAGAAGGCATAGAAACGCCCTGAAGAGTGCTCCTATGCCTTTCTCAATCACCTTAAAGAAAGCGATTATTTAAAAGCTTAATCATCAAGCTGCAACGCGTGCGCCTTCCGGTAAAGCTGATTTGACCTGAGCAATGATAGCGCCGAAAGCAGCCGATTCATTCATAGCCAGATCGGCCAAAACTTTGCGATCAAGATCAAGACCGGCTAATTTCAGACCATACATGAAAACACCATAGGTCAAGCCTTCTGCGCGGACAGCAGCGTTGATACGCTGAATCCAAAGTGCGCGGAAAGAACGCTTTTTAACCTTACGGTCGCGATAAGCATATTGACCGGCTTTTTCGACTGCCTGACGGGCAATACGAATGGTGTTCTTCCGGCGGCCGTAGTAACCTTTGGCCTGATCCAGAATCCGATTATGTTTTGCCCGCGTGGTGGTACCGCGTTTTACACGTGCCATCTAATCAGCCTCCCTTAGTTTAAACCGTATGGTGCCCACGCCTTGATGGTGCGGTTTTCAGTTGATGAAACTACATCGGTACGGCGGTGCTGACGGATGTATTTGGCGTTATGGCTGATAAGGCGATGGCGCTTACCGGCGACACCATGTTTTACTTTGCCATTGGCGGTGAATTTGAACCGCTTTTTGACCCCACTTTTGGTCTTTAACTTGGGCATTTTCGTCTCCTTGATTTTGACGATCGACCACCGCCACGGCAGCCCACAAAAAGCCGGGCAGTGTAGAGCAGATCGTGGAAGAAAGGCGGTTTATAAAGAGGGTATCCCTATTTGACAAGCCGCTCTTTCTTAAACTTACAAAGGCTTATAATTCCATGGCAGACAATGCCGGTTCGATCAAGTGATGATCGCCTGCAGCAATGACTTCGCCAACGCTGTTTTTATTGAGTGGACGGTTCTGCCAATCACGCATGATACCCCCTGCCCCTTCGACAATAGGTACAAGGGCAGCAAAATCGTAAAATTTTAGTCCTTGTTCGACCACAAGATCGCAGTGACCAAGAGAAAGAAGACCATAATTGTAACAGTCCCCACCCAATAAGGTATCCCGACACTTTAGGCGGATTTTGTCAAAATGGGCTTCACCTTCTTTTTCAAACAGCCAAGGCGAGGTTGTCGCTAACAGCGCATGATCAAGAGAAGAGCAAGACCGCGTATGAATAATTTCTCCATTAAAACGGGTAGGTAAATCTTTAACTCCGACCCAACGTTCTTGATGGATAGGCTGGTTAATGATTCCAAGAACAGGTTGGCCATCTTCAACCAGAGCAATCAATGTTCCGAAGCTCGCCCGTCCACCGATAAAAGCTCGTGTGCCATCTATTGGATCCAAGACCCAAAGGCGGCGTGCATCAGGACGGGATATACCCATTTCTTCACCAAAAATGCCGTCTTCTGGCCGTTCTTGTTCAAGAATAGCCCGCATAGCCTCTTCGGCACCACGATCGGCTTTTGTCACCGGTGAATGATCAGCTTTGAGGTCAATCGTTAACGGTGCACGAAAGAAAGGCCGGATAATATTTGCGGCAACATCAGCTAGCCGATGAGCAAGACGAATATCATCTTCATAAGCGCTTCGGGACATGATTATCTCCGAAATAGAAAAAGCCTGCTTGCGCAGGCTTTACTTCAGTCAAACAATGAAGAAACCGAAGTTTCATCAGCGATACGCCGAATAGCCTCGGCCAATAAAGGCGCTAAGGATAATTGGCGAATTTTGGCGCATTGCTCAACTTCTGGTCGCATTCCGATGGAATCGGTTACAACCAGTTCCTGAAGTGACGATTTTTCAACTCTGGCAACAGCGGCACCAGAAAGAACGCCATGGGTCACATAAGCAATAACGCCTTCAGCCCCTGCATTCAAAAGAGCTTCAGCCGCATTGCACAAAGTCCCAGCAGAATCGACGATATCATCGATTAGAATACAGAAACGACCCGAGACGTCGCCAATAATATTCATAACTTCTGATTCGCCCGGACGTTCACGCCGTTTATCGACAATGGCCAAAGGTGCATTATCAAGACGCTTTGCCAGAGCTCTCGCACGAACAACACCGCCAACATCAGGTGAAACAACCGTCAGTTTTTTATCGGGGAAGCGCGCAAGGATGTCTGCTGACATCACGGGAGCAGCATAGAGATTGTCAGTCGGGATATCAAAAAATCCCTGTATCTGACCCGCATGGAGGTCAACCGACAGGACACGGCTTGCACCGGCGACTGTGATAAGGTTGGCAACCAGCTTTGCCGAAATCGGCGTACGAGGCCCTGGTTTACGGTCTTGTCTAGCATAGCCGAAATACGGAATGACAGCCGTAATACGACGAGCAGAAGCCCGTTTCAGAGCATCGATGCAAATCAACAGCTCCATCAGATTATCATTTGTAGGCCAGCAAGTTGACTGGATAACAAAGACATCCTGTCCGCGGACATTTTCGCGGATTTCAACAAAAATTTCTTCATCTGCAAAGCGACGCACGGACGCTTTAGTCAGATCAATTTCAAGATAGTCGGCAATAGCCTGACTAATCGGCAAATTAGAATTACCGGCAAGCAGCTTCATGGATCCCTCACGCGAGTAACCGGAAAGATGCGTGTCCCTTAGACATTTTATGCCGAAATGGAAACCTTATGCTGAAAATAAGAACCAAAAATTATCATTTTAACGGTATCAGGTTCCCAAATATCACGACAACGCGCCTTCAATCCCTATAAAATTCTAAAAAATGCAAGACCCTATTTCCTCCGAGAAAATAGCTATGCGTTATCTTTTTTAGATTCCTGCTCACGAGAATAGGCTATTTCTGCTTCGTAAGCAGACGCATAGGGTTCCTGCTTTTCAACACTCCAATAATGAAGGGAATCAAGGTCAATCGCTTTCCCAGAAATTGCGCAAATTACGTGGTTTCCTCGTGAGAGAAGGCGAAAATGGCCATCAAGATATTCAATTTTAGCCGGTTGGTCTTTTTTAAAACCAGGTATCAACATCGATTTTTGTCCAATTAGATCGGTCAGTTAGGATGCTATAACGCAAGAATGACCTATCCTACCATGAGAAAATATTTCAGCGGCCTATTATGCTTAAATGCAAGATCACATTCCTGAATCTTAATAGGATTACAATTTAAAGAGTCCTTATTGAACTCGTCTCATTTTTATTGCTGATTGCTTATCGATATTAGCCACAAAAGAGCCAAAAGTAGCTTTCCTCAATCGAACAACCGAGCCAACATGGGGCTCATTGGGAACAGTTTGGTCATCTATTTGCCGCCAACGAGCACCATTTGAAAAACCGATAATCCAGTGACCTTCGCCATCTTGGTTAACAAAGCTGGCTTTATCTGTGATTTCGTGAATCACATCATCCGTGGCCTGATCTTTTTTTGTCGAGTGAGAAGATGTATTTTCTTTTTTGGGTAAAGCTAAAACAGGTGGTGCAAAGCCAAAGCTCTGCTTTTGTCGAGCAATAATCGCTTCTCTATCAACGACCAAAATATCGTGATGTGTATTCGCATCATCTAATGCTTTTATATTTTCATCGAAACAATGCAGCCTTGAAGGCTCGTCATTAAGAGAACGACAAGCCAATAATTTGCCGAATAAAGGACTATCTTTAAAGTTATTTTGATTCTTCGCAGCCTTTGCAGGTAACAAAGTAACTGCCATGCTAAAGCACAAAAACATTCCCATTTTTTTAGACAAAAAACTTTTCATATGATTTTGCAGCTCCAGCCAATAGCCTCATGGCTAAATAGATAAATACTTTTATCGTATAAAATAAATTATTTTATATGTTTTTTAACAAAAATTAAACTTTATTTTTAATAAAATTATACCACATTTTTAACATTTAATGTTATTAATTAATTTTTTTATTTTTAAAAATTATTATTTAATTTTAAATTAAATGTTTTTAATCTATTAAAATGAAAAATAATATCATTACGTTAACAACAAAAATTAAATTTACGTATTAAAACTTACATCAAGCTACCATGTTGCAATTTTGTTACATTTTTTTGGGTAATGAATGGTAAACATAAATTTCTTTATTTCGACGATTGCAGAAACATAAAAAATATTATTATCTGTGTTGAGTAGGAAAAATGCGGCTTTGTTCGGGGTAGCTCAAAGCAGACCGCAAAGAGATGCACGATAAACATCTGTCTAAAAGAAGATGTTGGTTTTGGGGACGGTGCACATCTCAAAAAGGGGGAATAATGATCAGAAGACATCTGAAAAATGCCTTCATGACCACGGGTATGGTCGCGGGCGTTATTGCATGGTCAACGCCTGTTTTTGCACAGGAAACTTTACAGGATACGCCTCAGCAATCAGATACATCTGCCGGCAGTAATTCAGCCAGCAATGCTAATAATGCGGGCATTCCAACAATGGCGCCAGCGCCGGCAGCTTCCGAATTAGCGCAGCCAAGCGGCACAATCACTGTTACGGGTTCACGCCTTCCACCAGGTATAACTTCGACCAGCCCAATTACCTCTGTTAATGCGAAAGAAATAACCAAGCAGGGTTATACCCGTATTGAAGATATGCTTAATCGGATGCCACAATTTTATGGCAACCAGAATAGCGCTGTTTCCAATGGTTCGACAGGTACAGCAGATGCTAATTTGCGCAATTTGGGTTCTCAGAGAACTCTTGTTTTAATTAATGGTCGGCGAGTTATGCCGGGTGATACGACATCTCAGGCAGCCGATTTAAATGCTATTCCATCATCCCTAATCAAACGGGTAGATGTTTTAACCGGTGGCGCTTCTTCTGTTTATGGTTCAGATGCGGTTGCCGGTGTCGTCAATTTCGTTATGGATACGGATTACGAAGGCTTTCATGCAGATGCCCAATATAACGTATTAAATGGTGATAATGATAGCCGAACTATGCGGAGTATTCTACGAAATAGTCCGATAGCTGGAACCAAAACCCCTACTAATACCCCCTTCGATGGCTGGGGGTTCAATGCCAATCTGAAATTCGGTGCCGGCACTAAAGATGGGCGGGGTCACGTTGTAGCTTATCTTGGATATCGGAGACAAGCCGCAGTTACGGGCGCAGACCGTGACTATTCAGCTTGCCCGATCAAGGGTAAAGGTACGGATGGAGCTATCTGTAGTGGATCTATGGCAGCCTCCCCAAGTT
The DNA here is from genome assembly GCF_020216885.1 of Zymomonas sp. Classification (GTDB taxonomy): domain Bacteria; phylum Pseudomonadota; class Alphaproteobacteria; order Sphingomonadales; family Sphingomonadaceae; genus Zymomonas. The sequence goes on from NZ_JAIWON010000031.1 coordinate 8,813, forward strand.
CTGTCCTTGTAGGACAGAATGGAGATCCTTATCAATTTACCGATGGAGGTCTTGTCGAAGGTACAAATAAATACAATTACAACACACTGAGCAATATTCAAAGACCAGATCAGAGGTATACAGCAGGTTTCTTTGCTCACTATGATGTAACGGATGGCTTCAAGCCTTACGCTGAATTCCAGTTCATGGATGACAGAAGCTCTGCCCAAATTGCGCCGTCGGGTACTTTCGGCTATGGCCGAGTTAACTGCGATAATCCTTTTCTGACATCCCAAGCTCAATCTATTTTATGCTCTGTTGGGAATACAACTTCTTCTACAGATAGCCGAGGAAAACAGTACGACACTTCAACCGCACAATTTTTTAAACGTAACGTTGAAGGTGGGCCCCGCATTGATACTATGAAGCACACCTCTTATCGTGGTGTTATTGGGTCGAAAGGCGAAATTGTTAAAGGCCTAACCTACGATGTCTACGGGCAATATGGTTCGACCATTGTTTCTAGTTATTCAACGAATGATTTTTCCATTCGTAAACTGAATAACGCGATGAACGTTGTAAACTATAATGGCACACCAACTTGCCGTTCTGTCATTGATGGCACAGATACAAGCTGTGTCCCATACAACATTTTTAGCGGGAATGGTCCTAGCCAAGAATCTATCAATTATCTTAATACGCCTGCTGTTACTACAGGTTCAACTCAGGAAACCGTTGTAAGCGGCTCGTTGACCTTCGATGGTAGTGAGTATGGAATCCAACTGCCAACAGCTAGCCATGGTCTAAGCGTCAACGTCGGTGCAGAATATCGGCGTGAAAAAATGAAGGCTTACTCTGATTATGAAGTAGCATCTGGCGATTTAGCAAGCCAAGGCGGGCCGCGTCTTTCTTCGCAAGGAAAGTATGACGTAAAAGAACTTTTCATTGAAGCCGCATTACCCATTATGGATCATCGTCGGGGTGTCAACGACCTAACCTTGACCGGAGGTTTCCGTTATTCAGACTATAGTTCAACTGGTTCTGTACAATCCTATAAAGGTCAAATGATTTATTCACCTATAAAAGGTGTTGCGCTGCGGGGAGGATATAATAGAGCTGTTCGTGCTCCAAATATTCAAGAATTATATTCTCCTACACAAGTGGCTTTAGATGGATCAACAGATCCATGTGCTAGCAGCAGTCCGACAA
>NZ_JAIWON010000032.1 GCF_020216885.1 Zymomonas sp.
TGACAGCAGCCCAGTGTGAATTGATGGGTGTAACAAAAGCCCAATATGGAAAGATTGCGGATAATCCGGCTTATCAATACAATGGCTTGACGGGTGGGAATCCCAATTTAAAGCCAGAGACAGCTAATACTTTTACTGGAGGTATTTCTTTAACACCATTCCGCCGCTTCAGCTTTACAGCGGACTTCTATGATATCAAAATCAAAAATATTATTCAGACGCTTGGTGCTGATACCATACTACAGCTGTGCGGTAATAAAGGGCTTTATTGCGACCACATTCATCGCGATGGAAATGGTTCGTTGTGGCGTAGCCAAGAAGGATATGTCACTGATACCAAATTGAATATTGGTTCTCTTGCAACTCGTGGTGTCGACTTTGGTGTCAACTATAGTTACCCATTAGGAGGAAAATACGGTAGTTTGAGTTCCTCTTTCAATGGAACGTGGTTGTTAAACTTCAAAACTAATCCGGGCGGAGGTGCACCTGTTTATAACTGTGCTGGCCTCTATGGGGCAGTTTGTGGCATGATTATGCCCAAATGGCGCCATCAGATGCGAGTAAGCTGGGATCTTCCCGCCGGATATGGTTTTTCGGCTATGTGGCGTTTTATAGGAGGTGCTAAAAGTGACGTTGGAACGACGGCCAATCCAAATGGCACGGCAACATCAAGTATTGATAAAAAAATTGGTAATGTCAGCTATCTCGATTTGACCGCTTACTATAAGGTGACTGATAAAGTCACTTTAAGCGCAGGCGTTAATAACGTTATTGGGACTAGACCGCCTTTGGTGACTGGGCAGAATGGCGGAGATACCACAAATAGCTATAGTGGAATCTACGATGTCTATGGTCGCTACATCTTTGCTGGCCTGAGCTATGATTTCTAAGTCATAATTCACAAATTAAATAAAAAAGGCAGATAGTGATATCTGCCTTTTTTGTTATCTCTAAAATTTGTTTTAGAAAATATTATTGAGATTAATTTTTATATTTTAATTATTGGCTATATAAATTCAAAAGTAGTTAATTGATTTAATTCATTTAAATTATAAAATAAGTCCAATAATAGAATCGATCAAATTATATTAATTTATAATTAAATATATATTAGTAATATTGTTATATATTAATGTCTATAAAAATTGAATTTAAATATTTTTTTGCTGACATTTAATTTTGGGGGCTATTTTTTAGATCAAAAAAATATAAGCAGCCATTCTTATATTTGAATCATGCTCTTTCAAAATTCGATTCCAGAAATTGTTGATTGCCGTGCATCGACATTCACATCAGGCTGATACCGAGAATGACAAGAGCTGCCTAAAATAAAAGTGATGGCGGAGTTCACGTTACCATGGAAAAAAAAGGCATCACCATAGCCCTTATAGCCTATCTGGCTTTTACGATCAGCGATGCAGGATCGAAACTGCTGGATGGAAAAATAAACGCTTTTGAAATTGCTTTCCTTGGGGGCGTTATTGCGGCTCCGGCAATTCCTTTGATGCGAAAACCGCATGAGAGCTATCTCAATATCTTTGGATTTTACGACTTTAAGATCTGGCTTATCAGAGCTGTATGTGTTGCGCTTTGCACCTTCTTTAGTGTGGTTGCCTTTACGCGTTTACCGATGACTGAAGCCATGGCGCTTTTGTTTCTATTGCCATTTTTTGTTAATCTTATTGCTCTTATTTTTCTGCATGAAAAGATATCTTTTGCAAAATGGGTAGCTTTGATTATCGGCTTTATCGGTACGGTAATTATTTTGAGACCCGGTATTAGACCTTTAGGCGTGGGGCATTTGGCGGCCTTAGCCGGTGCTTTCTGCACGGGTGCATCATGGGCGGTTTTCAGAGCCACCAATAAGAAAAAAGGCGGATTAGTAACAAAACCGTCTCGTTTGTCACTTTATAGCGCGAGTGTTGTTGGGCCTATTGTTATTGATGGGGCGATGACATGGAATAGCTGGGTTACGCCAACTGCGTTGCAATGGTTCTATCTGTTCATCTATGGCTTATTTGCGGCTTGGGGGCAGATTATGATGATGATTGCCGCAGAATATGCAGAAGCTAATACGATTGCCCTGCCCCAATATAGTCAAATGGTTTGGACGGTGATTTTCAGCTATCTTGTCTTTCATCAGCCGGTTGATTTTATTTCTTTTGTCGGAATCGCCGTTATCTTTTTATCTGGATATCTCACTTGGCGCAGCGGAAGAAAGTTAGTCACAGCCCCCCTGCCACCGATTGCCAATCAAATTGAAAAAACACTCGAAGCCGAAGAATAATTTTTAAGGATGGTCGCCAGACCATAATTAAAGTCTGGCGATCATTTTTGATTTTAAATTGTCATTTTATGACTTCGTTTTTGGCTTCTCGGCGAGAGCCTTCTCTGCTTTTTCATCAGCCAGACGCTGTTTCTTTGCTTCGTGGAAAACTTTGTGATTGGGAGGCATGCGAGGAGGCAATCCTGTCCATCCCCCGCCGAGAGCCTGAATCAGCGAAACCGCTGCTGTTTGACGAGCAAGTTGCGTTTGCATCAGACTGCGCTTGGCGGACAGAGCCGAGGTTTCAACAGTAACTACATCAGTATAGGCGACTAATCCGACCTGATAACGCTTTAATATTGCCTGCTCGCTCCGATCGGCATTCTTAAAGGCGTCATTGAGATGTGTTTCTTGATTGCCATATATCTGCGTCGCAGCGATTTCATCTGCTACATTTTGATAGGCCTGCAAAACGATTTGCCGATAGTTGGCAACTGCTTGGGAATAGGCAGCACGTGCCTGATGCAATTGCGATAGATGTGATCCCCAGTCGAGAACAGTGAAGGCCATTGAGGCACCGACAGACCAGATGCTGGAAGATTGTGCCAAAAGCCGCGTAATGTCGCCAGCTGTATCACCCGCATAAGGTGACATGCTGAAGCTAGGATAGAAAGCGGCTTTCCTGACTCCGATAGTCGCAGAAGCTGCTTCTATCTTGCGTTCTGCGGAAGCAATATCTGGTCGTCTCTGCAACAAAGTAGAAGGCAGATCTAAAGGCACGTCGGGAACAATGGGACTCCAGTCATTCCTTGGCTCGATATGAAAATCACCAGCCGGAATACCGACATAGACAGAAATGGCATCTTCATAGGTGCGTCGATTCTGTCTTAGACTTTCGATCTGAGAACGCGTATTTGATAGCTGTGTTTCTGCTTGGAATACGTCACTTTCAGGCGCAATGTCTGCATTGAAACGATTTCGAGCTACTTCCAAGGCATGCGTATAAGCGGCAATGGTTTGCTCCATGACTGCAATTTCAGCATCGGCTTCTCGTAATTGCAAATAGCTGCTGGCAACACCGGCATGGAGAGCTAACCTTGCAGTTTCAATATCAGCCATATTGGCTTCAGCGGTTGCCTTTGAATTTTCGATCTGCCGCCGCACACCACCAAAGAAATCTGGTGTCCAGCTCATAGAGAGACCGGCGCGGTAGTTATCGCTGATATTGCTTCTACTGACCGTTGAGGAGCCACCGCCCGCAGTGTTGACGACTTCGCTGCCGCCACCGGTTACCGTGTGCTGGTTTGAGGCGCTAAGACTGATAGTCGGCCACATGGATGAACGGTTCTGCCCCATGACAGCTAAGGCGTTACGCCATGTCGCTTCGGCTTGGGCGACGCTTTGGCTGGCGACGTCAGAGCGTTCGATCAGCTTGTTTAATTCGGGGTCGTTAAATAATTCCCACCAGCGATCTTTAATCTGGCGATCCATAGGCTGGGCTTCTTGCCAGCTGATTTTTTGACCGTTGGGCGTAATCTGATCGGGGGGAAGTGGCGGAGTGTTTTCAGTGGCAGATTTCTTTTGATCGGATTTTGCGTCAGCCGATTTTTTGGGGTCGGAGGCTGCCTTGCCAGAAGATAATGTCGCACCGGTAGCGCCCCTATTTCCGGCGATATTTGTTACCTTGTTGTTATCGGCACCGCTATATTGATGCGGTGTTGGAGCCGAGGGGCGAACATAGTTGGGCCCAACTTCGCAGCCTGCCAAAACCAAAGCAAGAGGCGGTAAAAGGAAAAGCGCTTTAACGGATTTTCTAATTTTGCAGGATAAAAGGAAAAAGTCTTTAGTGCTTTTTTTGACTTCAGATGATGAAAAGGAAAAAGCCTTAGCCTTTTTTCGCAGTTCGGATGATGAAGCAGGAATAACTTTAGTCGTTTTTCCAAATTCAGAAGATGAAAGAGAATAACTAGTAGCGACTTTTTCAACTTTCATTGGTGAAGACGGCGTGGCGTTGGTAGCCTTCACAACCTTGGGCGAGGAAGAGGAAAAAATGGCGGCCTTTTCAGCTTCGAGCTGAGAAACAGGCGTAGCGTTAGTAGCTGCCCTAACCTCGGGAGAAGAAAGAGAAAAAGTTATGACAGCTTTTTCTTCGAGTGATGAAGACAGCGTAATGTTGGTGGCGTGTCCGACTTCAGGCGAGGAAGAAGAAAGACCTTCAGCGGCTGTTCCGACATCCGATGGCGAAAGAGAAAAGCTTTTGGTCGTTTTTTCTATGGCTTTGGCTGTTTTTCTAACTTTAGACAGGCAAAAAAATGAGGTCTTCACGGTATTTTCAACTTTGGACGAGAGAAGAAAAGAAGATTTTGCGGTATTTTCAACTTTGGATGAGGGAAAAGAAGAAGATTTCGCGGTATTGCCAGCTTTGGATGAGGGAAGAGAGGCAGACTTCTCAATATTTTCAACTTCCGATAAGGAAAGGGAGAACGCCTTGACTGTGTTTTCAGCATTAGAGGGTAAAAGAGAAAAGGCCTTCATGCTATTTCCAATTTGGGGCTGGCCGGAGATTTCGAGCGTATACGGCGTAGGGATTCCAGTCTGGGAGTGAGAGGCGGTAAGGGTCGAAGCCTTTACAAGATGATGTAATCGGCAAGAATGAGGCCGCTTAATGTCGGATTTTGACAGAGGGAAAGTCATCATAGATTTTTCAAATTGAGCGCGCTGCAAAATTTCAGCATGAGGCAGCAAAACTGCGGCAACCTGTTCATCTTCTTCAGATTGGCGCTGGCTCGATATTCTGTCTTGGAGATCAAGAAGAGGTGCTGACAAATAAACCTTGATGGAGATTGTCGGTTGGAGAGCAATGCCCTTTCCTAATCCCGCGATATTCGAAGGCGTAAGGCAAGAAGCCTTTCTATATTCTGTGTGAGTGGATTGAGATATATCGAGCCTTTCTTGGAAGGTCGATATATCGGTTCCCTTGGGAGTGATGACAGCCCCTGCCCGTATAGAGCTTTTTGATTGGATAAAATCAGCCAGAAAAGAATAAGGTTTCATAGCTGTTCCAGATTGAAAAAGCCCTTCGGTTCCAATGTCGGAATAGCCGATCAGGCGGTCAAAATCGCTTGTAACAGGGGTAAAACTGCCTTTATTTTTTTTATATAGGCCGTTCTCTGGATGGATGATTTTGGTCGAGACCATCGCCATAATAGGCGACATAGGAAAAAGGCCGGAGAAGGCGAAAAGAGCCGTTTCGGAGGTCTTTTTTTTCATCTTTTTCCCCATGCTGAATAGGTCTGATTGACCGGATTCATTTCTAAAAAGAAAAAAGCCGTCAGGGGGTTACCCATATTGTCATCGCCTGACTTCTGATGAGGAAGGATAGCGGGCAATAGAAGAAAAGCCATCATGCTTTCTCCAACCTATTTTCAGCCTTGGCCTTCCGCCGCCAAGGCCGCCAGCGAGATAAGCGGTCAAAATAGATATAGATGACTGGAGTTGTGAACAGCGTTAACATCTGGCTGACGACCAAACCACCGATAATCGTAACACCCAGAGGTTGACGAAATTCAGAACCTTCACCGAAACCGATAGCCAAAGGCACAACGCCTAGAGCCGCCGCCAAAGTTGTCATAATGATAGGGCGGAAACGCAAAATGCAAGATTGCCGCATGGCCTCTTCCGCAGACAATCCCTGCTCCCTTTGGAGATGCAAGGCCACATCAATAACCAAAATAGCATTCTTTTTGACGATGCCCATCAACAGGAAAACCCCGATCAAAGCAATGACGGAGAAATCCATATGAATGAGCATGAGAGCTAAAACAGCCCCTACCCCCGCCGCCGGTAAAGTAGAGATCACCGTAATCGGATGGATCAGATTTTCGTAAAGAATACCCAAAACAATATAGATGGTTATCAGCGCAGCCAAAAGGAGCAAGGCTTGGCTGCCACTGTCATTGCCTAATTTAGCCGTTCCGGCAAAATTACCCCGAATATTGGCAGGCACCATCAATTGCGCCATTTTTGCTTTAATTTCGCTTTGCGCTTCATTGAGATTATGGCCGCTTTTCAAGTTGAAAGAAATAGTGGCAGCGGCCTCGCCATTATCATGCTGGATAGATAAGTCAGTCGCATGAAGCGAGAATTTCGCAATGGCAGGCAATGGCACCATTGTGCTGGCCGAGGTGTTCAATGCGCTACCTGTCGAGGGATCACGCAAAGACGGATTAGCCGAATTAGCATCACCGCTATTCCCGCTGCCCGTAGAATTGACGGAAAGAGCCGAAGAGTCATTGGCAACTGAAGTCGCCCCTGCAGCATTGGTTCCCGTTCCGGCAATAGCCGTGGTATTGGTGCTGGAGGCGGAATTGGTTGAACTATTCGCCGGAATATAAAGATTTTGCAGTGCTTGGGGCCCTTGTTGATCCTTCGGCGCCCATTCGAAAACAACCGGATATTGATTGATATCTTCGTAAATCGTCGCAATTTGGCGCTGACCAAAGCTGTCATAAAGGGCGTTATCGACGTTACGCGCACTGATGCCGAGGCGGCTGGCGCTGTCACGGTCAATACTGACCATCGATTCAATACCATTCAGCGATAAATCATTATCGACATCCGTCAGGATATCAGAAGTTTGCAAGGCTTGCGTCAGTTTCGGCACCCAATCTTGGAGCGCTTTACTGTCGTCAGAAATGAGCGTGTATTGATAGGTAGAATCCGAAGAGCGCGCCCCCATCCGCAAATCCTGCATTGGAGACAGAAAAACCGAAATTCCGGTAAGCTGTGCCAATTTAGGGCGCAGACGGTTAATGACGACGGTCGCTTTTTCCTTTCTTTCACCCCATGGTTTCAGTTCAACCATCAAAAAGGCGCTACCTGAGCGTTTGCCGCCGGTAAAACCGATAACCGTTGAAACCTGCTTTTCTTGCCGCAAGATATTGACCGTTTGCGTCAGTTTCTTTTCCATTGTCTGGAAAGAAGAAGAGCGGTCAGCCCGCACCCCAGCCATTAGGATGGGTGAATCCTGTTGCGGAAAAAAGCTTTTGGGGACAACCGCGTAAAGATAAACTGTCAGCACCAAGACCAGCAAAAAAAGCACCAGCATCAAAGGCTTCATCGATAATGCCCAGTTCAAGGCATAGCTGTAGGCTTTTTCGACATAAGCAAATGATTTTTCAAAGAAATGAGCAATGCGTCCCTGTTTTTTATCTTCTTTGCGCGGGGAAAGCATCCATGCGCACATCATCGGTGTCGTCGTCAATGAAATGACCATCGAGATCAGCACAGCAGCCGAAAGGCTGACTGCAAATTCGCGGAAAAGCCGTCCCCCAATGCCCCCCAAAAAGAGCAATGGAATAAAGACCGCGACCAAAGACAGGCTGATCGACAAAACAGTAAAACCGACTTCTTGCGCCCCAAGCAAGGCGGCTTCCATGCGTCCCATGCCATTTTCAAGATGGCGAGCGATATTTTCCAGCACCACGATAGCATCATCAATGACAAAGCCGGTGGCGACAATAATCGCCATCATTGAGAGATTGTTGAGCGAGAAGCCCGCAAAATACATCACCGCAAAAGTGCCGAGCAGAGAGACCGAGGCCGCAACCGCCGGAATGACAACCGCGCTAAGATTGCGAAGGAAAACACCGACGACCGCAATGACCAAAACCAGTGAAATAATCAGCGTGAGCCGCACTTCATTTAAAGTCGAGCGGATAGAACTGGTGCGATCATTGGCAACCGTCACATGAACATCCGAAGGCAGCATTTTTTCAAGATGCGGTAATTCCGCCCGAAGTGAATCGACCAGATTGATAAGATTGGCACCCGGTTGTTGGGTAATCAGCACGATAACCGCAGGATGACCGTTGAAAAGACCAAGATTACGGGTATCGGCGACCCCATCGGTCACAGAGGCGATGTCTTTTAACCGGATCGCCGTTGTGCCGTTGCGCCATGCCACCACCAGATCACCATAAAGTTTGGCATCGCGCCCCAGTTGATTGGTGTAAATCTGGTAATGATGACCGTCAGGGCTTTCCAAGGCACCTTTGGGGCGGTTGGCATTCGCACTTTCAATCGTGGCGCGGACATCTTCGAGGCTAAGCCCGAAGCGACTAAGCGCATAAGGGGAGACATCAATTCGCACGCCCGGCAAGGAGCCGCCGCCAATTTCGACCTCACCCACGCCGGAGACCTGTGACAATCTTTGTGAAACAAGATTGGAAACGGTTTCGTAAATTTGCCCCGGTGTTTTGCTGTCCGAGGTCAAGGCCAAAACCATGACCGGCATCATCGAAGGGTTTACTTTGAGATAGCTGGGATTGCTTTGCAGTGTTGACGGCAAATCAGCACGGGCAGCACTGATGGCCGCCTGCACTTCTCTTGCCGCGCCATTGATGTCGCGATCAAGGCCAAATTCCAAAGCGATCTGGGTTGATCCGACCGAACTGCTGGAAGTCATTTCGGTGACATCCGCAATGACCCCCAAGCGCCTTTCCAAAGGCTGGGCAATACTGTTGGCCATAGTATTGGGGCTGGCACCGGCCATGCTGGCTTGCACCACGATTACGGGAAAATCAATCTGCGGTAACGGCGCGACCGGTAGTTTGAAATAGGCAATAATACCGGCCAGCGCGATTCCGATGGTCAGAAGGGTTGTCCCGATCGGGCGTGAGATAAAAGGTCGCGACAGATTCACGCCGATGTAACCTCATTTTCAGAATCTTTGTGACGGCGGAGATGCGCTATTTTCTGCCCCAAACGGTCGAAGAACAGATAGATCACCGGCGTTGTAAAGACTGTCAACATTTGCGAGGCCAATAACCCCCCGAAAATCGCAAGACCAAGAGGACGGCGCAATTCTGCCCCGCTGCCATGACCGATCATCAGAGGAATGGCGGCAAAAAGGGCGGCCAAAGTAGTCATCAGAATAGGTCTGAAACGCAAGGTTGCCGCATTAAAGATCGCTTCTTCGGGGGATTTCTTTTCCTCCCTTTCGGCGGCAATCGCAAAGTCGATCATCATGATGGCATTTTTCTTGACGATACCGATCAACAGGATGATGCCGATAATCCCGATAATATCGAGATCATGGCCGGAAACCCATAAAGCGAGAATGGCACCGACACTGGCAGAGGGTAGAGTTGAAAGAATAGTCAGCGGGTGAATATAGCTTTCATAGAGAACGCCAAGGACAATATAGACGCAAATCAACGCCGCAAAGATAAGGAGTATCTGGTTGCCGAGGGCTTTTTCATAAGCACTGGCCGCGCCTAGCAGGGTCGTTGTGATACCGGCGGGAAGATCAAGTTTGGAAATTTGGGCGCGAACGGCCTTTACCCCGTCACCTAAAGCCGTATTAGACGCCAAGTCAAAGCCGACTGTTGCCGCTGGAAATTGTGCCACATGCATAATTTGCAGGGGCGATTGGCCTATTTTTAGGGTTGAGAAGCCATTTAACGGCGTTGGCAGTGTTCCACTGCCCGCGAGATTGAGATGCCCCAAAGATTCAATGCTGTTTAAAAGATTGGGACGGGCTTCGAGAATAACGCGATATTGGTTAGTTTCGGTAAAAATCGTCGAGATAATACGCTGGCCAAAAGCCGAATACAGCGTGTCATCAATATCGGCGACCGTTACCGATAATCGGCTGGCCGTTTCACGGTCAATATTAACATAGACCGCGTCGCCTTTGGCATCGGCATCGGTATAAACATCCGTCAGCTTTTTACTTTGCCCCAAGCTATCGGCGATAGCACGCGCGGCTTTATGCACGCTGTCGGTATCGGCACCTTCAACCGATAGGCGGAAGCGAGTGGGCCCAGTATCGGTATCGACGGTTAAATCCTGAACCGGTTGGATATGAGCGCGGATGCCTGCGACAGCGCCAACCGCCTGATAAAGGCGTTTGATAACCGGCTGTTCATCCGAGATACCTTCTTTCAGATTAACCAGCATCACGCCTTGATTAAGGGCGCTGTTCGTTACACCATCAACGCCGCTCATCACCGATAAATTTTCGACCGCTGGATCTTGTAATATCTTGGCCGCGGCCTGTTTTTGTAATTCAGCCATTCGGCTATAGGAAACATCGGGGCTGGTATCGGTCTGTATCCGAAGCTGTCCGGTTGCTTGTAACGGGAACAGACCTTTCGGAATGGCGATATAAAACAGAGCCGTTCCAATAAAGGTAACGATCGTTAAAATAAGCGTCAGCGTTTGATGCCCCAATACCCATTTGAGGCCATGTTCATAATGATATTCGAGCCGTTCAAAGCCTTTTTGAATACGATCACCAATCGGGTTTTTATGACGATGGGCAACCAAAAGACGAGCCGATAACATCGGGGTCAATGTCAAAGAGACAACGGCAGAAATCAGGATAGTGATAGCCAAGGTCATCGCAAATTCACGGAAAAGCCGCCCGACGACATCGCTCATAAATAAAAGCGGGATCAAAACGGCAATCAGCGAGATGGTCAGCGAGATAATCGTAAAGCCGATTTCCTGCGCGCCTTTTAGCGCCGCCTGAAAAGGGGCTACGCCTGCCTCGATATGGCGTTCGATATTTTCGATCATCACAATGGCATCATCAACCACAAAACCAGAGGCAATGGTAAGCGCCATCAAGGAGAGGTTATTCAGGCTGTAATTCATCATATACATCGCAGCAAAGCTGCCGATCAGCGAGATCGGCACCGCCACCGCTGCAATAAGCGTTGCCCGTATAGAATGAAGAAAGAAGAAAATAACCAGAATGACCATGACGACGGCCAAGACAAGTTCGACCTCGACATGTTCAATAGACGCGCGAATACCCGTTGTCCGATCAGCAACGACGGATACTTTGAGGCCTGCTGGTAATCCGGCCTCCAATTCGGGAAGCTGTTTTTTAATATTATCGACCGTGGCAATCACATTCGCGCCCGGTTGCCGCCGGACATTGATAATAACCGCCGGTGTAATATTGTAATAGGCACCGAGGCGATTATTTTCAGCACCGGCCACCACCTGTGCTACGTCGCTCATCCGAACCGGACGGCTGTTACGCATAGCGACAATCAGGTTTTTATAATCTTCAACCGTCAAAAGCTGATCATTGGCATTGATTTGCCATGATCGCGTGGGCCCGTCGAAGCTACCTTTGGCAGCGTTGGCATTGGCATTATCAATCGCGGTTCTAAGAGTTGAAAGCGAGATACCATAGCTGGCTAAGGCTTGCGTATCGGCTTGTATTCGCATGGCCTGACGCTGACCGCCGGATAATTCGACCAAACCGACACCGGAAACCTGTGAAATCTTTTGCGCTAGACGGGTTTGAACCAGATTTTGGACATCGATCAGCGCAAAAGATTTCACAGGTTTCCGGTGTCGGTTTGGAAAGAGTGTA
>NZ_JAIWON010000161.1 GCF_020216885.1 Zymomonas sp.
AAGCTATGGGGGTCGCGGTAGCTTGAGGAGGAGGGGGGGGAAGTGCTACCGCCACCCGCTCTGCCGAAATAGGGATATTCATCCATAATAAAAATAGAAAAAAAAGAAAATTATCGTTTCCATTTTTGATCTAATAAATTGCCTCAAACGCTGCACCAAAAGCAGCTTGTTCTTTTTTCTGCTCAAAAAGGCAGAGCAAGCCTTCGTGAAAAAACGCAAAAAGACAAAAAAATTTGCAGCCATAATGAAAAAATAAAAGAAATTTTGAAAATTTTTGCCGCTTTTATGTGGAAGCGGATATTTTATCTATTTACAGTCTCATTGAGACAATCTTTGTTGTTTTTAAACAAAAATCAGTAAGATGATGTTGTTTTGGAAACAATGATTCAACGGGGGGATATATTTTTATGAAGCGTTCCTTGCTATTTTTGCTGGCGACCAGTGCCATCGCTTGGCAGGCGCAAGCGATACCGGCTGGAAATTCTGCACCACAACCTATGGCGATATCTGAAACGATTCCGGCTGCGGTTGACAAGCCTTATCACGGCCTCATTCGTCTTAATGTCGATGCCACAGACACTCAGCGCGGCATTGTTCGGGTAACGGAAACGATTCCTGTTCAGGCTGGCGCGCTGACTCTGCTCTATCCTGAATGGTTGCCGGGACATCATAGTCCGTCAGGCCCCATCGAAAAATTGGCAGGTTTGATTGTCACCGCTAATAATCAGGTTATTCCTTGGCAGCGTGACTCTGTTGATGTTTATGCCTTTCATCTGGATATTCCGGCAGGCGTAACCGAAATCACCGCTCAATATCAATATCTCTCCCCGACTGCGGAGTCGCAGGGACGAATCCAGTCCACACCGGAAATGGTTAATTTGCAGTGGAATACGCTGGCCTTATATCCTGCCGGATATTTTACTCGCCAAATCCAGATACAGCCGACCGTTATTTATCCAACGGGGTGGAAATCGGCTTCTGCCTTGGAAATTTCTGGCATCACGCCTGATGGACAGGCTCCCAATGTTGTCCAATATAAAAACACGGATTTTGATACGCTGATTGATTCTCCGGTAATGGCGGGTCGTTATACGCGGACAGAAACCCTTGCGCCGGGGGTTCGCCTTAATCTTATTGCAGACAAGCCTGAAGATATGGTGATGACGGACAAGCAGCTTAATGCCCATCGTCAGTTAATCACCCAAGCCGTTAAACTCTATGGCGCACAGCATTATAGCCATTATGATTTCTTGCTGGCCTTGTCCGAAAAGCTCGGCGGTATCGGTTTGGAACATCACCAATCTTCCGAAGACGGGGAAGGGGCTGATTACTTCTCGAAATGGGATAAATCCGCCGTTGGTCGCGATCTCCTCGCCCATGAATATAACCATAGCTGGAATGGTAAATATCGCCGCCCCGCTGACCTTTGGACACCAGACTATAAAACGCCAATGCGAGATAGTCTCCTTTGGGTCTATGAAGGTCAAACCCAGTTTTGGGGCTATGTGTTGGCCGCACGTTCTGGTCTGTGGCAACAAAAAGATGCGTTGGAAGCCTTGGCTTTGGTGGCAGCCACTTACGACAATCGGGCAGGCCGCCGCTGGCGTCCGGTGGAAGATACCACTAATGATCCGATTATTTCGCAACGCCGTCCCAAAGCTTGGCTAAGCTGGCAACGTTCCGAAGATTACTACAGTGAAGGTCAGTTAATCTGGCTTGATGTTGATAGCCTGCTCCGGCAACAGACTCATGGCAAACATTCGCTTGACGATTTTGCGAAAGCCTTTTTCGGAATGCGTGACCGTGATTGGGGTGAGTTAACCTATAATTTTGACGATGTTGTCAAAACCTTAAATGACATCATGCCTTATGACTGGGCATCTTTCTTTAACCAGCGTTTGAATCAACGTTCGACCCACGCGCCTTTAGACTGGATCACGCGCGGCGGTTACAAACTGGTTTACAGTGATGAGCCGACCGACTGGATCAAAGGCGTTGAAGGCTCGCGCCATATGGCCGAGTTGTCTTTCTCTTTGGGGTTATCGACCTCTGAAAAAGGCAAAGTCTCTTCGGTTATGTGGGATAGCCCTGCCTTTAACGCTGGATTGACTGTGGGCAGTGAATTGGTCGCGGTTGATGGTCATGCCTTTAGCAATGATCTGTTAAAAACAGCGATCAAAAATGCCAAGGCCAATAAGACGCCGATCAAATTGCTGATAAAGCAAGGCGATAATTATCGGGATATCGCGATTCCTTATTATGATGGCTTGCGCTATCCGCATCTTGAGAAAATCGATAAAACCCATAGCTATCTCGAGGATTTACTCGCGCCTAAAAACTAATTTTGATCCATGATGAAAAGCAGTCAGGTATAAAGCCGATTTCGGTGCTTGCCTGACTGCTTTTTCAGTCTTATTGAAAAAGGGTGCAGATTTCTTCTCCCCTCCGTCTGGAATTAGACAAATCAGCCCTGATGGCAAACTGGCAAAGTTTGAACCGGATAACGGCTGGTCATTGTGGTGCCGCGATCAAGGCTAATGGCTATGGTTTAGGGGCTGAACGCGTTCGTCATTATCTGGCACAAGCCGGATGTCGCGATTTTTTTGTTTCCAGTTGGGATGAGGCACGCTTACTCGATAGCTCGGAAAAGGATTTCTCCCTCTCTGTCCTTCACGGCCTAAGGGAAGAAGATCTCAGCTATGCTCTAAATTCACCGGTCAAGCCTGTTTTATGTAGTCCGGTGATGATTGCGCGCTGGAAAGCTTACGCGCCGAACCGTCCCTGCGATGTCATGGTGGATACGGGTATGAATCGGCTGGGTCTTTCGATGGAAGAGGCGGGTTCCGGCCTGCTTGACGGTCTTTCTATCGATAATATCTTGAGTCATCTGGCTTGTGCGGACGATCCAGATCATCCCCTCAATCAAAAACAGCTTGAACGCTTTCGTCTCTTAGCAGCTCGAAAACAGGCGAAATGCTATAGTCTGGCCAATTCTGCCGGTATTTTTCTCAGTAAAGACTATCATTTTGATCTGGCGCGTCCGGGCTTGGCGCTTTACGGCGGCCTGCCTGTCCCGCAGTCCAAAGATATTCTGAAACCCGTAGTCGGTATTGCCGCCCAAGCCATTCAGGTAAGAGAGGTCAACGCTGGTGACGCGATTGGCTATGGTGCCTGTTTTTCTGCGCCTCGAAAAATGCGGGTCGCTATTTTGCATGTCGGTTATGCTGATGGTTATTGGCGGGCTTTCTTTGAAAAAGGCCATGCTCGAAAAGACGGCATTCTATGTCCTTTGGCCGGTCGGGTTTCTATGGATATGATAACAGTTGCCTTACCGGATACATTGACGGCTAAAGAAGGTGACTGGTTCTCGGTTGATTTTGACTTGCCCTCGGCCTCACAACAGACCGGATTATCCCAATATGAATTACTGACGGGCTTGGGGCATCGTTACCAATCTGTCTGGCAGGCAATATAAATGCCGCCATTATCTAATAATATAGAGAGAGGATCAGCATTGCTTTTCCCTATTCGGTGCTTGGCCGCCATTGGTCGCTTGTTTATTGCTTTTTTGGCTGGCATCGGTCGGATAGCCCGTTTCGGAATGACGATTTTGTTGAGAGGCGCTTTACCGCCTTATTATCCGGGTCGTTTTTTCCACGAATTTTTCGAAATCGGTTGGAATTCTCTTCCGGTTGTGGCCTTAACCGCTGTTTTTACCGGATCAGCTTTGGCGCAACAGGTCTATGCTGCGGCCAGCCGTTTTTCCGCGCAATCGACTGTTCCGGCGGCGGTTGTCATTGGTATGGTTCGGGAATTAGGCCCCGTTTTGGTCGGATTGATGGTGGTCGGTCGGGTTACTTCTGCGATTGCCGCTGAATTGGGTGCTATGCGGGTGACCGAGCAAATTGACGCGATGGAAACGCTGCATACAGATCCCTATCGCTATCTTTTGGCACCCCGTCTTTATGCCGCTACCCTCGCTTTGCCTTTCTTGGTGATGTTGGCCAATGTCATCGGCATTTTCGGGGGCTATCTTCTTTCGATCAGCAAATTGGGCTTTAACCCTGAAAATTATCTCAAGGTAACACGTGAATTTCTAAAAGCTGAAGATGTCCATATGGCGCTTGTCAAATCGGCAGTTTTCGGTTTTCTGGTCGCCTTATTGGGCTGTTATAACGGCTTTTTTGCCACTGGCGGCGCGGCAGGTGTTGGACGTTCAACAACGCGGGCGGTGGTCAGCGCCTTTATCATGATCCTGTTTTCAAATCTGATGATCACCATGTTCTTTTTCGGATAAAGATTTTTATGCCTCAGACACAGCCTCTCATCCGAATTCGCGGGTTAAAAAAATCTTTTGGCGACCACGCTGTTTTGCAAGATGTAGATATTGATATCGACAAAGGACAATCGGTTGTCATTATCGGCCAGTCCGGCGGCGGCAAATCGGTTTTGCTGAAAACCATATTAGGTCTGATCGAAGCGGATGCCGGTTCTATCGAAATAGAGGGGCAGGATATTGAAACCATGTCCCAAAGCCAACTGGCCTCTATTCGCGATCATATCGGGATGCTGTTTCAAGGCGGGGCATTATTCGATTCTTTGCCTGTCTGGCGTAATATTACCTTTGCCATTACCCAAGGTCACTTACGCGATACCGCCAAAATGCAAAAATTGGCGAGCGAATATCTCGCACGGGTCGGATTGGATGACCGGATTCTCAATCTCCGTTCTGGGGAATTATCGGGGGGGATGCAAAAACGGGTAGCAATTGCGCGGGCGATTGCAGCTAAACCGGAAATTCTATTGTTTGACGAACCGACCGCAGGATTAGACCCCATTCGGTCTGATGTCATTGATGACTTAACGCTTAGCCTTGTCCGCGATAATGGCATGACCGCGATTACCATTACCCATGACATGGCATCGGTTTGCAAAATTGCAGATAAGATTGCCTTCCTGCATGAAGGGCGGATTATCTGGACAGGTAATACCCAAGATCTTCGGACAACCGACAACCCCTATGTTCGGCAATTTTTTGATCGCAAAGCCGAGGGGCCTCTTCGCTAATACAATAGTGACTAAAAATTTAGAGATGCTTGTAAAATACGAGATCAATAAAGAACAAAATATAGCAAAGTGGCCAGAAAAAAAACGACCGAATTCTGTCTTTTAAAAGATGAAAAAACGTTCTGTAAACAGACTGATGGGGCATTATCCTTGATAACACCCATTTATTAAGAAGATGTCCGCATAAAAAATAGACGAAAAAAGAGACGATAACAGGCATTATTTTGAAGTTGGATAAGGTGAAAAGCGCAATAATCCCCATCAAACAGAACAGATAAATGGCAAAAGCTTTACCTGCCGTTATTTCGATAGTTTTTTGGGAGACCTCTGTTTTTGGCATTCCCCGCTCCATAAATCCGCCCATCACTGAAATGACATTGAAATACGCTATAATATTAAAATTTTAGTGCGTATATATATTTATATATTTCATATTATTATTACAAATAATATCTTTCCCTATAGGGGAAATTGATTTTTTCTTGCCTCCGTGCATGATGGGGTAAGTGCAAAATCACGAATCTATGGTTAGATTACCTCTGATTTTGAATAGGAACAGATATAAAATCATATCCAACATAACAATTGACGATTTTTTAGAAATAGATTTCACCTAGGAAAGGTCATCAAAGTTCAAGTCTTTTCTAAATATTATGCTGTCGCATAAAAATGGATTATTGATTTTTAAAAAAGATTGAATCTAAATGTTATATCCTTCAGATTGTTGATCTATAGCTATCTTAATATTTCTTTTGATAAAGAATACTTCTCATTATCAATTTTTATCCAAGGTAAATTCGTGTCTTTCCTCGGTAATATTACGCCTAGGCCAAGCGGATGTGGGAAAAGGCGTTTCTCTTATCTCTTATGCTACCAATCGCATTAGATAGAATGCGACTAGGTAAAAAGACTATTCTCTTAAAATTTTGAGATATCAGCCTTTAGCAAAAGGCGGAGGGTGCCAATAGGCAGAAAATAAGCAGAAGGCTTCCGTCGCGAATCCGTAGGCTTTAACCGCCATCTTTCGGCATCCGATCGGTGAT
>NZ_JAIWON010000162.1 GCF_020216885.1 Zymomonas sp.
TGGATTTATGGAAAAAACATTGGGATATTCAGGCATTACAGGCCAATTCCGCTCGTTTATGGCGTTTGCCACGGCTGAAATCACAAGGAAAACCTTTTCGGCTACCCAGCAGCTATATCAGAATAGACCATCTGATACTGACTCATATCGAAATTATTCCCCAAAAGAGAAGCGACCTTAAACAGAATATAACGGCTATTCCGGTTATGGATATCCGAGGTCATGCGCTATCGACTTCCGGCCAGTTAAAGGCAGAAATTACGATCACGTCGACCTTAAAAGACAGCTTTCATTTTCTGGCAGACATCAACCCTGAAAAAAATAGATTTGCGTTAAAAGCCAATCTCTTGGCACCAGAAAAAGGCTCGATTGCTGATCTTACCGGAATTCAAAAGACCCTTGCGGCCGATCTAACCGGACAAGGTGAATGGGCAAGCTGGCAAGGGCATATTCATGCTTTACTCGACCAGAATCCGCTGGCTGATATCAGTTTAAAACAAAATAAAGGTCACTGGTATATTGCGGGTTGGGCAGCCTTTTCCCGCCTTGTTAAGCCGAATACAGCGCGCTTGCTTGGCAGCGAAACCCATATTCTGTCAGAATTTGACCAGAAAGATCATAGCATCAAGGGTCAGATACGCCTTTTTTCCCCGACGCTTGATATAAAAAGCCGAGGCGGCATTGATTTTGCAAAGGGTCTTTATCATTCGATCGTCATCGAAACCCTATTAAGGCAAAGCAAAGCGCTCGATCCTAAAATGGAAGGCGAGCATATTACCCTTTTAAACCATCTGGATGGTAGTTTTGAAAAAGGGCATTTCAGTTATCAGCTCAAAGCGGGCTGGCTTTCCTTTGGGAAAGAGCATTATGAAGCGGCTACTTTGGAAGGCGAAACGCTTCTATCTGATGGATTATCGCATCTTCCCTTAACACTTACAATCAAGCATATTTCTGGCACAGATCATACCACAGAAGATTTAACACGCGATTTGGTTGTCAGCGGCGTCTTTCATATAACCAACAATCATCTCATCGGAGAAAAGACCTCTCTGGCATCCCATTTTTTGAGTGGAGAAGGTCTGCTTGATATAGATTTAAAAGACGGAAGTTATCAGGCACATATCAAACCCCGTCTGACACGTTATCCGATACCTGAATTTGCCCTTTTGGATGCCGAAGGTGAAATTTATGTCGAGCATCATGCGGGCGTAGATGGCGTAAAGGCCACGGGGCATTTAAAAACATGGACAGAAAATTTTGAGAATGCTTTTCTAAAAGGTCTCATGGAAGGCGCACCCACGCTTAACGTGGATTTTACACGGCAAATTAACGGAACGACAGACCTTCAAAAAGTCATCCTGCAATCCCCTGCCCTCCAGCTCAATGCGAAGGGACAACGCGATAATGGCAATGGCAATCCATTGCATCTTGTCGGCAGCGGCAATCAACGTAGCTATGGCAGTTTAAGGCTGAAACTTGATGGTGATATTGCCCATCCCCATCTTAACATTCAACTTGACCATCCAGTTGACAGCCTAGGTTTAAAAGACGTCAATCTGATTCTTGAACCGACGCAGAAAGGGTATGATTGGAATAGCCATGGCGGATCGCCTATCGGCAATTTTAAGGGATTGGGACGCATTGATGTTATTCCCCGTCAGCCAACTGTTATCCATGTTCAAAATCTTGATATTTCGGCCTCTCATTTTTCTGGCGATCTGACAGCTGTCGGTCGAGGCATGAATGGTCAGCTACAATCCAGTGGCGCTTTGGCAGGCCGGATCAATTTTCAAGTCCCGCTCAATCCCACATCTGACAACGAACAGCAGATAGATGTCGCCCTGACGACCAACAATGGTCATTTAGGCGGTGTTTTTGAGTCGGTTATTCGTCATGGTGATATCAATGCTCGTATTCAGTTAGGCCAAAATACGTCTATTGTGGACGGCCTGTTATCAGGGCAAGAAATCAAAGGGAAATTATTTGATATCGGTCAGCTAAAAGGAAATTTTCATTTCGATCGAGATGATGGTGTTTTCCATCTGGTCGCATCCGGTAATCGTGGGCAACCTTTTGATATAGACAGTCTAATCCATCTATCTCGCGATCATTATTCTATCGAAGGTCATGGCAGCATTGCCCATATCGGGCTTCGTCTTGATAAAGCAGCGCAGCTTACAAAAGACAAAGAGGGTGGCATTCGTCTTGAAGAAAGCCGTATTGAAATTACGGGTGGCGGCAGCGCCGAATTAAAAGGTTACCTTGGCACAAGCAAGAATGAAGGCCGTATCACCCTCGAAAAAATTCCTTTATCTTTATTAGATATTTTTCATCCGGGATTAGGCCTTGGTGGATATGCCCATGGTCAAATTACATGGCAGCAAGATCAGACCAATATCCCAAGAGGTATGATGAACCTCACCCTTCGGGGATTATCCCGTTCCGGTATTTTTCTATCATCGCGTCCGATTGATGCCGGTGTTTCAGCTATTCTCAATCCTGAAAAGCTGGCTTTAAGAGCGGTGGTTCAAGATAACAACCAGATTGTTGGGCGGGCGCAGGCCGAGTGGCGAAACAGCCGAAACACGTCTTTTAATCTGACAGAATTCCGCCATCTGCCCATGAGAACACAAATCCGTTTTAAAGGTGCCAGCGAAACCCTATGGCGATTATTGGGTATCGACAATATTGATCTTTCCGGTGGGCTTGCTTTTTTCACCGATGTTGGCGGCACAATTGATCATCCTTTTTTGACGGGCAAATTAGCGATGAATCAAGGTCGATTAGAAGGTGCCACAACAGGCCTGACCATCGATCAGGTACAAATGCAAGGTAACTTTGCCGATACCAGCCTTATTATAGATCAATTTAGCGGAGATACCTCAAACAAAGGGCGGATCAATGGCAAGGCGACAATTGATTTCGCAGCGCCTCAGGGTGTTGGTCTGGCTATCCGTTTAAAAGCGGATGATGCCGTTTTGATTAACCGTGATGATTTCAAAGCAACGGTGTCCGGTGATCTGGCGTTGGATTCCCAAGGCGATGGTGGATGTATCAGCGGGGATATACAGATCAAGCGCGCCAATTATCAGCTAGGCAAGTCATCAAATGCGTCGATTCCTCATTTACCGATTAAAGAGATCAACCGCATCGAAGAAAATCCGGTAACGCAAACGCCTCCGAAAGCATGGACATTGGATTTAAAGACCCATGCGCATAACCGTCTCAATGTCACTGGTATGGGATTGGATAGCGAATGGCGTGCCGAGCTTAATATTAGCGGGAATATCGACAATCCCTCTATAATGGGCAGAACTGATCTTATTCGGGGTAATTATGATTTTGCAGGGCGACGTTTTACCCTTGATCGTGGGAATATTCGTTTTCAAGGTGAAGTCCCCGTCGAACCAGCGCTTGATCTGACGGCGCGTGCAACGCTTAATTCAACAGATGCGACTATTCACGTTACTGGCACGGCCTTAAAACCGGAAATCAATTTTACCAGCAATCCTGCCATGCCGGAAGATGAATTACTGGCGCAACTTTTATTCGGTAGTTCGATTACCAATCTGTCTGCCCCAGAAGCCTTACAGCTTGCCAGCGCACTTAATCAGCTACGACATGGGGGAGCAAATGTTGACCCGATCAATAATGTCAGAAAATTAGCTAGACTTGACCGGCTTAGGATTACATCATCTAGCCAGAACAGCCAGAAAACCGCCGTCGCAGCCGGTAAATATATCGGACGACATACCTATGTCGAAGTCGAAACCGATGGTCAGGGATATTCCCTGACCAGTGTTCAGTTCCAGATCAATCGCTGGCTTTCATTATTGTCGTCGGTTTCGACCGTAGGACGATCAAGCGGTAATATCAGAATATCGAAAGATTACTGATTTTCTTTGGGGACAAAAAGACGACCTTTTTCAGCCCATAAAATAATCGCAAGGGCAAAAAGACCATAGATAGCGTTTCCGATGGTCATCGGAAAAATCGTATTATTAAACATCTGTCCTAATATCGCCCCAAAGAAATCACCGCCGACAAGCCAGATAAAACCTTGGATTGATGATGCCATACCAGCGATATGCCCCATGGGTTCCATGGAAATAGCCGAGAAATTGGCAATGCAGAGAGAAAAGAAAAACATGGTCATACCCTGCATAATAACAAAGGTATAAGCCGTTTCGAGGCCGCAATAG
Organism: Zymomonas sp.; assembly: GCF_020216885.1. Lineage (GTDB taxonomy): Bacteria > Pseudomonadota > Alphaproteobacteria > Sphingomonadales > Sphingomonadaceae > Zymomonas. The sequence continues at coordinate 4,203 of NZ_JAIWON010000162.1, forward strand.
CCCAAAAAAGCATGAGCGATAGACATTGCAATCATCATGAATAATGACCCATGTCCTAACCGATGCATACCGACCTTTTCGACCAAGAAAGAGTTGGTGAGACAGGCCAAAATCATGAAACCACCGCCCGCGGCAAAGGCAAGGTTAAAGACTTTTGATGAGGCGTGAAAATTATCCGTAAAAATCTCAACAACAGAGTTAAGATAACCCAGCAACCCCCCTTCGATCATCATCAAAGCAAGGGTATAGGCAACCGTATCTCTGCTCTTAAAGAAAAGCCCTGCGGCTCTGATCGTATCTTTCCAGTCAAGATCACGCCGATCTTCAGGATGTAAGGTTTCTGGCAAGCGCCAGATAATCATAGCAATGAAGAACAGGGTAAATAAGGTCAAAGAGAAGAAAATCGCTCGCCAAGACGCATATAATAGGACGACTGAGCCCAATGACGGCGCAAAAATAGGCACGCCCATAAAAATAATGACGGCAAAGGACATGACTTTTGACATGCGTCGACCGGAAAAACAGTCACGAACAATAGAGGTTGCCAAAACACGGGAAGAGGCAGCTGCAACACCTTGGATTAAACGGGCAGCCAACAATAATGGATAGCTTTGAGACAGCCCAACCATCAAACTGGTCAAGATAAACAGGATATAACCCGTTATCAAAACCGGCTTACGACCAAAGCGGTCAGATAAGGGACCATAGAAGATTTGGGCGAAACCAATACCCAAAAAATAAACAACAATAATCCATTGTTGGTCATTCGGATTTGTAACCGAAAAACTTTTCCCCATTTCCGGCAAGGCCGGCAACATTGAATCAAAAGCCAAAGACGGAATAGCCATCATTCCGGCAATGAACAAAACGAAAGCCGGAAAAGATAAAGGCTGGCATCCTCTTTCTGCGGGACGTTCATGGCGGGATGTTACAGCCATAAGAGACCTCTCTTTAAATTATAGAATTGAAGAGCGGCCGTTCTTTAATTGTCCCCCGACAATCGGAAAGAAAATATGCCGCAATATAATAAAACAACAGACAGTAATAAAAATAGGGGATGCCCGAAAAGTTCCGGACATCCCCTCTTCTAAAAAACCCTATCCTGTCAAGGACAGAATAGATTCAAATTAGAATTAAAGAGAATAATACATTTCGAATTCAACTGGGCTGGGAGCCATTTCCCAACGAAGTGATTCAGCCCGTTTGATCTCGATATAGGATTTGATCTGATCTTCGGTGAAGACGTCACCTTTGGTCAGGAAGTCGTAATCTTCAGACAAAGCATCCAAAGCTTCGCGCAAAGAACCGGCTACGGTCGGAACCTTGGCCAATTCTTCCGGCGGCAGATCATAAAGATTGCAATCCATGGCTTCACCCGGATGAATCTTGTTCTGAATACCGTCGATACCAGCCATCAACAGAGCCGTATAGCAGAGATACGGGTTGGCGGTTGCATCTGGGAAGCGAATTTCAACGCGGCGGGATTTTTCACCGGTACCATAAGGAATACGGCAAGAAGCAGAGCGGTTACGGGCAGAATAGGCCAAAAGAACAGGGGCTTCAAAACCCGGAACCAGACGCTTGTAGCTGTTGGTTGACGGATTGGTCAAACCATTGATAGCTTTGGCGTGGCGGATGATACCACCGATGAAATACAGGGCATTTTCGGACAAGCCCGCATATTCAGAACCAGCAAAAGTTGGCTTACCACCATCCCAGATAGAAATATGGGTATGCATGCCAGAACCGTTATCACCGGAAATCGGCTTTGGCATAAAG
>NZ_JAIWON010000033.1 GCF_020216885.1 Zymomonas sp.
GGTGGCCCAAATGATAACATTTCTGATCCAAGAGCCGTCTTTCTGATGCGTTTTGTCCCAGATGAGACAGCGCCTAATAAAGAAAAGCCCGTCGTTTATCAGTTAAATATGCTTGATCCTGCTAGTTATTTTATGGCACAAAGATTTACTTTACGGGATAAAGACGTCCTTTATATTTCCAGCGCGAAGTTAACACGCGCTATAAAGGCTGCGAATATCGTTAACCAGATATTTGCACCACTCCTTATTGCAAGAGCGGCAGCATATTAATCTTTAGTCTGTTATCGGAGCTGGGTTGTAATCTGACGATATCCATCCAGCTCCAAGAATATTGTTCTATTTTTAGTCAATATTTTATCTTGCTTCCCTTGGAATAATCATAAAAACTGCTCTCCTTTGTAACAAAGTTTAGTCATGGTCTAAATTGGGAACAGGCCTTTAATTAAGGGGGGGCGTTATCATGGGGAATCAACAAATAGGTAAACTCGATAGTCAGGAAAGACGCGATATTTTAAAAAAAACGGCCACTGTGCTGACGGTTTCAGGGATTAGTAATATTATTCCAGAAATAGTGAATGCAGAGAATAATTCACCTTTATCGGGTCTTTTAGCAGAGTTTGCCCATGAAATTTTAATTCTGTCGCCAGAAATGGCGACCAGTTTAGGACTTGATAAGGGGCAGTTAGCCGAACTTGAAGCCAAACTATCGGATAATTCCCAAAAGGGTTTGGCCGAATGGTCTCGCCAAATTCGTTCTATGCGTCAAAAACTGGATAAGGTGAAAGCCAGTCTCAAGACTGAAAAAGACCAAATACAATATGAAACAGTTTCTTATGCTGTTGATCGAGGTCTAGACGGTCTTGATTTTTCTTATGGTGGAGGTGCCGCTGCTGGTTTTTCTGGTGGAACGGAGACCTATAGCCTTAGCCAACAAAATGGCGTTACTACCTCGATGGCTGATTTCTTGAATTCCCAGCATCGGATTGAGAATAAGGCGGATGTTGAAGCCTATCTTTTACGATTGCAGGCTTTTTCTCGACAAATTAAAGAGGAAACTGAGGAACTCAAGAGAGAGGCCTCTATTGGCGTTATTCCACCTAATTTTATTGCTCAAAAAGCCTTCGCACAAATGCAGGATTTTCGGGCTATCAAGGCCGAAGAGCAAAGTTTTGTTCAAAATTTAGATATTCGCGCAAAAAAAGCCGGTATACAAGGTAGTTTTTCGGATAAAGCTGCCAGAATTGTAAAAGATAGCCTTTATCCTGCTTTAGATACTGAACTGACAGAATTCTCAAAAATTCTGCCTAAGGCCGGAAATAATCCATCTGTTTCACGTTTGCCTGATGGGGAAGCTTATTATCATTGGGCGTTAAGATTAGGCACGACGTTGACGACATCTGCGTCGGATATTCATAAAATCGGTCTTGAACAGAATGAAATTCTGAAAGCCGAAATGGATAGCTTGCTTAAATCACAAGGATTTACCAAAGGAAGTGTCGGACAAAGATTACAGGCGTTAAGCAAAGATCAGCGCTTTATCTATCCTGATAATGATGCGGGTCGAGCCGAAATTTTGGATTATCTCAATGGAAGACTGGCGGCTATTCGGCCGTTGCTTCCCCAGTTATCACATTTGGGAATGAAAGCCCCAATTCTGGTTAAAAGAGTTCCACCCGATGTCGAAAAGGGTGCCCCTTTAGGTTATATGAATTTTCCGGCCTTAGATGGCAGCCGACCAGCTATTTATTACATCAATCTGGCCTCAACGAACTTATGGCCGCGCTATTCTTTGACAACTCTTACTGCCCATGAAGGCATCCCCGGTCATAGCTGGCAAGGCGCCTATCTAGCAGAACATCATAGTGAAATGCCTCTTATCTCTTCCATGATGGGCTTTAATGCCTTTGTTGAAGGCTGGGCGCTCTATGCTGAAAAGCTGGTGGATGAATTAGGGCTTTACGCAAATGATCCAGTCGGAAGGATCGGTTATCTCTTAGATCAGCAATTCAGAGCATGTCGTCTAGTGATTGATACCGGATTGCATTCTATGGGTTGGTCGCGTGATCAGGCTATCCGCTATTTGATTGATGAATGTGGTTATGTGGTGGATGCCGCGACTAGCGAAGTTGATCGTTATTGTGCTAGCCCAGGACAGGCCTGTGGCTACAAAATGGGACAGCTCGAAATTTTGAGGTTGCGCCAAAAGGCAAAAGAACAATTGGGATCGGCTTTTGATTTGGCCTCTTTTGATGATGCCATTGTCAAAACAGGCGGTGTACCTTTGCCTGTTTTGGGGGATGTGATCAATCGTTATATTGCCCGCAGTAAAGGTTAATAGACATAGAAAAAGAGCCCCAAGAAAGGGGCTCTTTTTTAAAGAAAATCAAACGCGTTTGACCCAGCCGTAAGGATCTGCTGCGCGCCCATACTGCAAGTTAATCAGAGATTCTCTTAGTTCATTAGCGACTGGATTATTAGCGCCATTTTCACCGATCTCAAAATCGCCATGTGTGTCGCACACTTTACCGATAGAAGTGATAACAGCGGCTGTCCCACAGGCGAAGGCTTCTAGCAATTTGCCAGACTTGGCATCTTCACGCCATTGATCAAGACTATAGGGCTGTTCCAGAACGGTATATCCCTTGTCTCGGGCTAATGCGATGATCGACTTTCTGGTAATTCCGTGGAGAATCGTGCCTTTCAGTGGGGGGGTAATCAATGTTTTGTCATTCATGACAAAAAAGACATTCATCCCGCCTAGTTCTTCGATCCAACGACGTTCGATAGCATCCAAGAAGACAACCTGTGCGCAACCATGAGCATAACCTTCGGCTTGGGCTGTCAGACTGGCTGCATAATTACCGCCACATTTGGCCGTACCAGTGCCACCAGGAACCGCCCGAACATGATTTTCGGAGACCCAAATCGGCACACCTTTGGTTGCATCCTTGAAATAGGAGCCAACCGTACAAGCAATAATCGCGAAAATATATTCTTTGGCAGGTTTCACGCCAAGGAAAGGCTGGCTGGCAATTTGGAAAGGACGGATATAAAGGCTGCCTACTTCACCATCGGGCACCCAGTCACGATCAATATCGACAAGCTTATGCACGGCATCCAGAAAGATTTCTTCTGGAATGGGTTCCATTGCCATAACTTCTGCTGAATGGCGGAACCGGCGGGCATTTTCCTCGGGGCGGAACAGCAAAATTTCATTTTCGGGACTGCGATAGGCCTTCATCCCTTCGAAAATTTCTTGCGCATAATGCAGCACTGAAGCGGCTGGATCGAGTGGTAACGGCTGGCGAGCCATAACCCGTCCATTATGCCATCCTTTTTCTTCGGAATAATGAATCACAACCATATGATCAGAAAAGGTTGTGCCGAAGCCGGGATTGGCCATCATTGCCTTGCGTTTATCAGCAGGCGTAGGATGGTCAGTGGGTTCTATCGTAAGAATAGAGGTTTCTTTCGTTTGAGACATATACTTAACCAATCTTGGTAAAGACAATGAAATGCTTTGTCTTTGTCCTTTAAGAAGCAGAAGTCAAATTCCGTGCAGCCTGCACGGTATTATTAAGAAGGCAGGCAATAGTCATGGGACCGACACCCCCTGGAACTGGAGTGATAGCCGAAGCAACCTTGGCCGCTTCGACAAAATCGACATCCCCGACAATGCGCGTTTTTCCTGCGGCCTTAGCAGTCTCATCCTCGACCGGAACCCGATTGATACCAACATCAATCACAACGGCACCCGGCTTGAGCCATGAGGCTTTGACAAAATGAGGAATCCCAACAGCGGCGACAACGATATCAGCCTGTTGGCATAATTCTTCCAGATTTTTGGTATGGCGATGCGCAATGGTTACCGTGCAATCGGCAGCCAAAAGAAGCTGCGCCATCGGACGGCCAACAATCGTTGATCGACCAATCACTAAAGCATTTTTGCCTTTTAGGCTTCCCAAGGTATGCTCGAGCAACATCATACAACCGGCAGGCGTGCAAGGCACTAAACTGGGCGTGCCTATTGCCAAGCGTCCTGCATTAACGACATGGAAGCCATCGACATCTTTGTCTGGATCAATAGCTTCAAGAATAGTCGGGGTATCAATATGTTTGGGTAAAGGTAGTTGAACCAAAATGCCATGGACAGCGGGGTCGTGATTGAGGGTTCCGATCAAATCGAGCAATTCTTGCTGACTGGCATTTGCATCAAGGCGATAGCTGAGGGAATTCATTCCGACAGCCGTGGTCATTTCTTCTTTTTTCCGTACATAGATACGGCTAGCTGGATCTTCGCCGACTAGGACAACCGCCAAGCCGGGAACGATGCTACGTTCTTTTTTGAATGCTTTGACATCTTCGGCAATTTTATTGCGTAAATTTGACGAAAATTCTTTACCATCAATAATTATTGCCTCAGTCATGAACAATCCTTACAACAAAAATATTAAAAGAATCAGCTTGGCCTTATGGGCTAAGCCACGCCCTATATAGGGGGATCGCTTTATTTTGGAAGAAAACAAGTCTTAAAAATACCATTGATAAAGAAAATAAATTATAATTCATCCGACTGAACGGCACCATTTTTAACCTGATGAGTTAGCTCTGATATATCTTGCGGTTCAATCGGTCGGAAAGAATCCCAATCATATGGCATCAAAAAAGACGGTTTCTTTATTTATTAAAGGTATGGAATGTGCGGCTTGTTCAAGCCGTATTGAGAAACGGCTAAACCGTCTTCCTGATGTCGAAGCCTCGGTTAATTTTGCGACCGAAAAAGCGCAGGTTGTTTTTGATCCAAGCGTAACGCAGATAAGTGACATTATAAAAATAATTGAGAAAATCGGTTATGGTGCAATCGAAGCTGAAAAAGTTGATAGTGAAAAGCAGCGTTTACTAGACCAGAAACTGAGAAAACAAACCCTCTATTGTTTTCTACTTGCCTTTTTTTGCAGTCTGCCTTTTCTGCTTCAGATGGTGATGATGTTTTTTCCTAACCATTCTATGGGAAAAACGGATTCTGAAATGCCGCGCCTTGTCCAATGGGGCTTGGCGACTATTGTTGAATTTATAGCAGGCGCCTCTTTCTTTAAAACGGCATGGAAATCGCTTCGTTCTGGATCGGCCAACATGGATGTTTTGGTCGTTTTAGGAACAGGGATGGCCTATCTTTATAGCAGCATCGTTACTTTCGGTGGCTTCAGGCATCTACATATTTATTTTGAAGCCAGCGCCATGATTATTACGCTCGTTTTATTAGGGCGCTTGCTGGAAGATATAGCCAAAAATCGAGCAGGCTCCGCGATGCAATCTTTATTGTCATTGCAACCACCGATTGGCCATATAGAAGAAGATGGACATATTTCAGATGTCGTTGTCAGCCAAATAAAAACAGGCAATATCCTTGTTATTCGTTCAGGTGAGCGAGTGCCTGTCGATGGGCAGATTATAGCCGGTGAATCCTCTTTCGATGAAGCCATGTTAACAGGCGAAGCAATGCCCGTTGTTAAGCAAGCCGGTGACACTGTTTTTGCTGCCAGCATCAATAAGGGAGGCGCTGTCAGAATAAAGGCCATCGCCGTTGGAGCACATACAGCCTTGGCAGGTATTATCCGAATGGTTGAAGAGGCTCAGGGATCAAAAGCGCCGATTCAAAAACTGGCTGACAAAATAGCTGGCCTTTTTGTTCCGGTTGTTATTGTCATTGCTTTTCTGACTTTTGTTGCCAGCTGGCTTTTGACAGGATCTTTTTCTTCTGCCTTGGTTTCAGCTGTTTCAACCTTGGTTATTGCTTGTCCTTGTTCTTTGGGATTGGCTGTTCCTACGGCAATTATGGTTGGTACGGGGGCAGGGGCTAAAAAAGGCATCCTTATTCGCAATGTCGATGCTTTAGAACGTGCTAAAAATATCAATTATGTGGTTGTTGATAAGACAGGAACCATTACGGAAGGTAAACCCGAGGTTGCAACAGTGGCCTGTAGCGCGGGTATAAAAGAAGAGGATCTCTTAACGGTTGCGACCTCTCTTGCTAGTCAATCTTCTCATCCTTTGTCACAAGCGATTGCTTCTTTTGGCCGAGACAAAGACATTACCATTTTTTTGCCTGACAATATACTGGAAAAGGCTGGTCTTGGTGTTACTGGAACGGATAAGAACCATCATAAAATCAGAATGGGCTCTTTACGTTTTCTGGAAGAATCCGGTATAAAAATTCAAGATTCCGCTTTATCTCGTCTTCATCAAGACGAGCATAAGAAAGAGAGTAGCTTTGTTTATATTGCCCGTGACAACCAATATTTAGGCTCTATCGCTTTGGCGGATCCTGTCAGACCCACTTCAAAAAAGGCTGTTGAAAGACTATATGGTTTGGGTATCGAAGTGGCGATGTTGACGGGTGATAACGACATCACTGCCCGAAAAATTGCCGAAAATGTCGGTATTCGTTATTACAAAGCTGGTCTGTTACCGGAAGATAAAGCAAACGAAATTCAGAGCTTGAAGAAACAAGGACGCTATGTTGGCATGGTCGGTGATGGTATCAATGATGCACCGGCTTTAGCCGTAGCTGATGTCAGTTTTGCTATTGGAGCCGGTTCCGATATTGCAATTGAATCGGCAGATATCATTTTAATGAAATCCAACCTTGAAGAAGTCGCCCTTGCGATATCTCTTTCAAGAGCAACCATGCGAAAAATGAAACAGAATTTATTTTTTGCTTTTATCTATAACGTGTTGGGCATCCCGTTAGCGGCTTTCGGTTTTCTTAACCCTGTTATTGCTGGAGCCGCGATGGCAATGAGTTCTGTTTCTGTTGTGAGCAACTCGCTTTTATTAAGCCGATGGTCGGCTTTTTCATCAGGAGATATTAAATGACCCGTGTGATTTTTCAAGTCGAAGGGATGCATTGCGAGAAATGTGTTAAAACGATTGAAGGTCATTTAGGCCAGTTGCAGGGTGTTTCCGCTGTTATAGCATCGTTAAAGAATAAAACCGTCACCGTAGATTATAATCATGACGAGGTGTCAGAAGACGTCTTGAGAAAAGAAATAGATGATTTAGGCTATGATATAGCCGCCTGATCTAAAAATAACAGCGGTTATTTGATAACCAAATCAGGATATTCCAGCCCACCTATCTTGGAGCAGGTGGACTGGAATTCTCTCCTTAATACTTGCGGTCAATTTATATCATTTGACGGAAAAGTAAATTTATATAATGTATTTTTTTGTAACTTAGATTAATTTTTTTATTAAGATATTCTTCATAGAGATAGTCGCATTTTTTCATTTTATCCTTATATAATAAAAATCGCCTAAACTCTGAAATTTTGACGATAGAATAGTCGAAAGCGAATTTAGTTTTGAATGAAACATCTCTTTGAACAAAAAGAGATAGCTAAATCGCGCAGCATGTAAATTACAATAAAATTTACTTTTAAATAATTCTGTTATTATTTTGTCTTTCATTTTAGAAAAATAGAATTAATCGAGGGTGATTTTTAAAAAATCTTTTTTCATTTTTTGATTAAATCTTTAAAATATTTCATTCCCTTTTTAAAAGAGCTGATTTAAAATTTTGTGCCTCGCGAGAATGATTTGAAACTAAACTTCTGCGTTTTTTGTTGATAAAAGCGCTTTGACCCAAATTAAGAAAATTGCATTTTAAGGGAGGATTAACTTGTTCAAAGGCTTGCACCCAATCCGTTACGGCAAGCGTGAAGTATGGCCTCTGATTGAAGGCGGGAAAGGTATCGCCGCATCGGATCATATGAGTGCAGGCGCTTGGGCGGCTGCTAATGGCATTGGCACAATTTCGGCTGTTAACGCAGATAGTTATGACGAAAATGGCCGAATTATTCCCCAAATATACCACAGCAAAACCCGTCCAGAACGTCATCAAGAATTGGTGCAATATGCCATAAATGGTGCCATTGATCAGGTTAAACGCGCCCATGATATTGCATCCGGCAAGGGTGCTATCAATATCAATATTTTATGGGAAATGGGCGGTTCCCAAACTATTTTAAAAGAAGTCTTGGAAAAGACTAAAGGGCTGGTGACAGGCATTACCTGTGGTGCTGGTATGCCTTATAAACTTTCCGAGATCGCAGCCCATTATCAGGTTTATTATTTGCCGATTGTTTCTTCGGCTAGAGCCTTTAACGCCTTGTGGAAACGTGCTTATTCTAAGGCACCTGAATTTCTAGCCGCTGTTGTCTATGAAGATCCGTGGCGGGCAGGAGGGCATAACGGCTTATCCAACGCCGAAGATCCAGCCTCACCGCAGCCGCCTTATGAACGGGTATATGCCCTCAGGAAGGTGATGCGTGCGGTTGGTATTCCCGATAGCATACCTATCGTTATGGCTGGAGGTGTTTGGCACCTTGAAGAATGGAATGATTGGATCGATAATCCCGAATTAGGCACGATCGCTTTCCAATTTGGAACGCGTCCGTTGGTAACACAGGAAAGTCCGATTTCCTTGCCATGGAAAAAACGTCTGATGCAGCTGGATGAAGGGGATGTCTTATTGCATCGCTTTTCACCAACAGGATTTTATTCTTCGGCCATCAAAAATAGATTTTTGAAAAACCTAGAAGAGCGGTCAGAGCGTCAAATCGCTTTTTCGGGTAAAGAAGCCGGTGATCATCAGCATCTATTGGATGCCGGTGTAAATGCCCGCGCCAGTTTTTGGGTCACTGAAGGTGATTTAAAAAGAGCGCGCCAGTGGGTGGAAGATGGTTATGTTTCGGCATTAAGAACGCCAGACAATACGCTTGTTTTTGTTACCACAGAAGAAATGCGGATGATCCGTAAAGATCAGGCTGCTTGTATGGGGTGTTTAAGCCAGTGTAATTTTTCTTCATGGACGGAAGCGGACAAAAATACGACAGGCCGTGTTCCCGATCCGCGAAGCTTCTGCATTCAAAAAACATTGCAGGATATTGCGCATAGTGATGAGATCGAAAACAACTTAATGTTTTGCGGTCATTCGGGGTATCGGTTTAAGACCGATCCTTTCTACGCGAATAATTTTATTCCTACGGTTCAGCAGTTAGTCGACCGTATTCTTACTGGAAAATAATATTTATCTGAAATTACCCTGTAATAAAACGCAGGGTAATTTTTGATAGCTATCAAAATAGAGCTTATTATTCGGTCATTTCATCGCATGGTCAAAATTTTTAAGGATACAACCACCTAGACCATGCGTTCAGTCATAAATCCCAATCATAAGAGGGACGTTATGACTAGACCCAATCTTCAGACTGAATCAGGCCGTATTGTTGGTGATAACCAAAATAGTATCACCGCAGGAAAACGGGGGCCAACCCTCCTCCAAGATGTCTATCTTATTGAAAAATTAGCACATTTTAACCGCGAGCGGACACCGGAAAGAGTTGTTCATGCCAAAGGATCGGGCGCTTTTGGTGAGCTGACTGTAACCGCTGATATTACCCGCTATACAAAAGCCAAAATCTTTTCAGAAATTGGGAAAAAAACGCCGATGTTTGCCCGCTTTTCTACGGTTGGCGGAGAGAGAGGCTCGGCAGATACGGTGCGTGACCCGCGCGGTTTTGCCTTGAAATTTTATACTGAGGAAGGAAATTGGGACTTAGTCGGGAACAATACTCCCGTCTTTTTTATCAGAGATGCGATAAAGTTTCCGGATTTTATCCATACGCAAAAGCGTAACCCACAGACGAATTTAAAAGATCCCAAGATGGTATGGGACTTTTTCTCGCAAAGTCCTGAAAGTTTGCATCAGGTTCTTATTCTCTTTTCTGATCGTGGTATTCCTCTTAGTCATCGCTTTATGCATGGCTTTTCTAGCCATACCTATTCGATGATCAATGAAACCGGAGATATCCATTATGTGAAATGGCATTTTCTGTCACAGCAGGGTATCAAAAATTTGAAGGCCGAAGAAGCTGAAAAATTGGCAGGTAGCAATCCCGACCATTATCAGGAAGATCTCTTTTCTTCGATTGAGAAAG
>NZ_JAIWON010000034.1 GCF_020216885.1 Zymomonas sp.
GCGATTTTCCGAAGTGGAAGGTTGCGATTCAAATTATGACGCCGGAGCAAGCTCGAAATCAGCGGCTCAATCCTTTTGACGTTACCAAAGTTTGGTACCACAAGGAATTCCCGTTAATGGAAGTTGGTTTTTTCGAGCTTAATAAAAATCCCGAAAATTATTTTCAGGATGTTGAGCAGGCCGCTTTCTCCCCAGCGAATACCATTCCTGGCCTTTATTTTAGTCCTGACAAGATGCTGCAAGGACGGCTTTTCGCCTATGCTGATACACAACGTTACCGTTTGGGTATCAATGCGACGCAGATTCCGGTTAACCGCCCAAGATGCCCTGTTCATGGTTATTATCGTGATGGCGTGATGCGGGTTGATGGTAATGGTGGTGATGCCGTCAATTATGAACCTAATTCTGATCCATCTTCACCCTTTGAAAATGCATCCTATAAAGAGCCGCCTATCCCTGTTGATGGTGAGGGGGGGCATTATGACCGCTATGAAGATTCCGGTAATGACAATTATGAACAGCCCGGTAAACTCTATCGTCTGATGAAAGAAGATGAAAAAGCCCGTTTAGTTTCCAATTTGGTCGCTTCTTTGGGTGCCCCTTCTGTACCAAAGGCGATAAAAGAAAAACAAATAGAATTATTTAGACGTTGTGATGCAGATCTTGGAAAAAGATTAGCCGATAGCCTGTTATAAAATAAGCTGGTTTTTATATATGCATCTCTCTTTTGAGAGGTGCATATATTTATATTTTCACTGTCTGTTATCTGTATTTTTTTTGTTAAATTTTATTGGTGAAAAGATTATATCAAAATAAAATAAATAGTTTTTGAAACCTAAAAAGATTTCTGTGTGTTGTACATTTCTTGTTTTTTGCAAAAAAAAGGACTGTTTTTACTTTATATTTATATAGGTATCACAGTTTTTTTTGCAGGAATGACATCTTTAAATGCCGCCGACACATGGGCGGATTGGCGGCCTGTCTATATTCAGACGGTCGATATTTCTAATGGCAACCAGAATTTAAACAGCAATATATCGGCGATTGCCAAAGACAAACAGGGAATTTTTTGGTTCGGAACAGCGGGCAGCGGCTTAATCCGTTATGATGGGCAGCATGCGGATATCTTACGCTATTCATCATCTTATAATTTAAGCTTGCCTGATAACGTTATTCATAGTCTGGCGGCGTTGCCGGACGGGGGCTTGCTTATTGGAACGGATGTTGCGGGTGTTGTCCGTTTTAATCCCATGGATAATAATTTTTATCCCTATCCAGCTACAGGAAAACAATATTTAGGTAGTCGAATCTATGCGATCGTCCCAGATAAGCAAGGTGGATATTGGATTGGATCGGATATTGGTCTGTCCCATATCGATTCTGACTTAAAACATACCCGACAATTTTTTGTCTTTTGTCAGGATAATGGCACCTGCTCCAGTCAAACACGGGCTATTTTACAAGAAAAAGATGGATCGCTTTTATTGGGAACAGATAAAGGTCTAGTCCGCTATTCGCCAGATAATCAAAAATTCACCTATATTCATTTCAAGACATCAGCTCAAAATAATATTGAGGGGATCCGTGCGCTTTATAGGGATTCTAAAGGTTACCTTTGGATTGGAACCGCATCCAGCGGCATCTTTTACATAACGTTAGATGGCAAATTACATCAGCCTGAATCTCTGAAACAAGACAGTCCCTTTATTCGGTATCATTCCGTAAATAATTTTGTAGAGACCTTTAGCGGTGCGCTTTGGATTGGAACAAGAGGTGGAGGATTACTATCTCTTGACAGAAAAAGCGGAAAAATAAGCTTTATTCATCAGAGTGAGGCTGCTCCAGAAAATCTGGATACGGATTCTATCCGCGCTTTTTATCGTGAAGAAAATGGTAATATATGGATCGCGGCAGGAGACAATATCGCTTTTTACAATCATGAAAATGATCATATCTTTACCTTTAACAATAGCGGTATTAGCAGCAAATCCCTTGCTGATCGCAATGTCTATTCCATTTTAGTTAGCCGTTATAAGCAAATTTGGCTGGGTCTTGGAAATGGACAGATCGACTATTTTGATAAAAAACAAGGATTTATTCGGCATTTGAGATCAAAAGGCATGGCTTCTGGAGAAGGTGTTCATAGCCTTGTCGAATTGGGCGATGGTAGTATTTTAGCCGCCTCTAAAGGCTTGAGCTTGATAAATCCCCGAACTCTGGAAGTTTCGCCTTATTTTGTGCCAGATTTACCAGAAAATCTAATTGTTACTAATCTCCTTTATAAAAATAATATTCTTTATATCGGCACTCCAGAAGGATTATATATTTACGATATAAAGAATAAAAAAACAGATCATTTAACGCATACGAACAGCAATCCGAATAGTCTGGCCAATAATAGGATATTGGATTTAGCATTTCATGATAATATTTTAGCGATTGCTACGGCAAAGGGACTTAGTTTTTATATTCCCAAGAATAAAAAATTTTATAATGTTTTTCATCGGAATGATAACATCAATACTATTCCTAATGACTATATTGCAGCACTTCGATCAGCCGGAAAAATACTTTGGGTTGGAATCAGAGGTGGCTTGCTGAAAAAGCAGGGCAATACGCTCTCTGTAGTTCCGATGCCGGAGAGCGAGCTATTCTGTGAGACTATTCAGAGCTTAATAAATGATACGAAAGATCGACTTTGGATAGTGGGTAGCAGCACTATCGCTGCAATAAATCCAGAGACGCAAAAAATAAATCAAATAAACCGTCATATCGATAGCGATAAAATGATCTACTATCGGCATAGTGCTGCAATCGGGGCGGATGGCGAAATTTTATTGGGTGGAGCGAATGGTCTGACGGTTATTCCAGCCAGTTTCCATCCTGATAAAATACCACAGCCGAAAGCTGGCCTAGCGATTACTAGTGTCAAATTTAATGGTAATGAGCTGCCTTATGGGAAAATCCCAAAAGAAGGTCAGCCCCTGAATTTACCTTCACATGCCAAAAATTTGTTAATAAGATTTTCTCTTCTGGATTACGGTTTTTCTAGGCAAATACATTATAGCTATCGTTTGTTAGGGCAGGATTCTGAATGGCTTAACTTACCGGCAGGTAGTGTGCCTTTTGTTATTTATTCCCATTTACCCGCAGGTCATTTTACCTTTGCCCTTCGGGCTACTATTCCTGGTATAAAACAACCCATTCTCGAAACGCATTTCCCTGTGAATGTTGAATACAGGTGGTATGAATACCGTTTTGTTAAAATTGCTCTGATCGTAGTTTTGGTATTATTTCTCTATGATCTGATATCTAATCAGATTAGAAAATTGCGACTGATGATCACCAATAAAACTTTGGAATTACAGGAAACTAATCTTCGCCTAAAAGAATTAGCGAATACTGATGAATTAACAGGCCTACTTAATAGACGCGCCTTTACAGAAATGTTTGAAAAACATTGCACGCAATTTAGTAAAACAAAAGACCAATTTTCTGTTTTTATTTTAGATATCGATTTTTTCAAAAAGATAAATGACAATGAAGGGCATTTAGCAGGCGATGCCGTCATTCAATATATTGCCCAGAAAATTACTGAAAATATTAGACAACAAGATTTTGCAGCACGCTATGGGGGAGAAGAATTCGTTATTATGCTCCCCAATGCCGATATGGAGACAACCTGTCAGGTTGCCTCACGTATTGGGAATGCGATTTCTGAAAAGCCAGTTCCTTACCAAGGTAGAGAAATCCCTGTGACGGTTAGTATCGGGGTTGCCGTTATGAAAGAAAATGACGATGCCAATTCCTTGTTAGAACGGGCTGACGAGCGGCTCTATATGGCAAAAAACCAAGGCCGAAATCGAGTTTCTTCTTAAATTGATTCAGTGTCTTATTTATTTTAGTAAACGGCAATTACGATAAATAATACGAGAATTTTGAGCATTATCGCCTTTAAAAACGGACAGAAAAGCGGTGTCACCTTTGCTCCACCAGATAAGGCCATGGGATAAATCTAGCCCATGATGGCCGATATAACGCTCACCACTGGCCGAAACCGCTTCTGTAAGACCATAGCTTTGACCATCAATGTCAAGGCGAAGAAAAGAAACGGTTTCTTTTTTGCTCTGATCTTCTGAATTGATATAATGTGCTGTTACATTTTTTTTGTTATCACATAAGTAATGATAGGTCTTTTCTTCAATATTGATATTTGGGGAAGGTTCCTTAGCCAAAAGCGGCGTGGTTACAAAAATAGCCAGAAGCGTCAAATATTTCAATTTCACCACAAAATTCCATCCGTTATTATTGATAATTCTGTATCTTATCTAATTTATGGTTGGCGTTAGGGTAAAACAATATCCTTTTCGTTGAATATGAATGTTTTCCGGCACATATAACAATGCCCTGAAAAAGAGAGGATTGTCTGTTGGAAATGAAGACTGTTTCCCTTGTTTCTTTATTTTTATCTACAATTTTGATGGCTTGCCCGCTTTATGCTCAATCGGAGCCAGAAAATACGGAATCACTTCCGTTAGTGGCAGGCGGTGAGAAGACCCATCGGGCGGTTGACTATGTCGGTGGCTGGGCTGTGACCAGTAACGGCAAAACCATTATGGAAATCCAGATAGAACAAACACATGATAGCAAGAATCCTTTTGCCGGATTTCTTAGTCATCCTCATCTGGATATTACGCCCAAGGCTTTCACCAAAGTGCATGGCCCCTTAGTCAGGGAAGAAATTATTGCCAGCCGTTTTTTTGATGGTCATCTGTTTTTTTCTACCCGTGACGGGCTGGGAGCACGCCATGATATTGAAATGTGGCTTGATAATAATGAGAGCGCTTCTTTAAATATTCTCGATATCGCAGGCATTCGCTGGCCGATTACGCGTACCAATAGCCGTGCGCCTTTCACGCTGAATTGGGATATTAATCATGTCTATACAATAGATCGACCTGAATTACCGCCCAATACCGAAATTATTAAGCTGTATCATGAAGTTCAGCCCTTGAAAAATACGGATGAAGAGCTTGCGAGTTCGGCTCGCATCCAAAGAGTTAAAGATATTATCACACAAGGGAAATTGCATACCGCGCAGGATTTTAATCAGGCAGCTTATATCCTGAATCGCAGCTCCAGATCCGAAGATGCTCTGTTGGCGCATAGTTTAGCTATGGCCGCCTTGGCGAATGGGGATGAAACTGCCATTACGACGGCAACAAACAGTCTTGATCATTACTTGATGCTAAATGGCCGCCCCCAGATTTATGGCACCTGCCGAGAAGGTTCTGCAAAGAATAGTCCGATTAAACTCCCTTATGATAATAGCATCATTCCTGAAACCTTGCGCCATGAATTGGGGGCTTTTGAACCTATTGCGTCTCTTGCACCCAGCACGGCTGACAAAAACCTACTTCCGATAGAAAAGTCGAATGAAACCTCTGGAAAAGAGGCTGTAACGAATACATTGTCGCCGACGGTGAAAATTTCGCATCGCAAAATTCCGATGGGTCAGCCTGTTGTTATGAAAAAAATACCAGCAATGCCTAAAAAGGATTAGCTGGATATGAACGTCGTTTTTGCTGCTGTTTGAAGGATATATTGAAGCATGACTGATATCCTAGACCGGAAAGAAGCGGTTATTTCCTTATGGCCAGAATTTGCAGAAGCGATTGTATCTGGCAAAAAAACGGTAGAATTTCGACGAAGAATACCGCTTCCAGCCTTATCAGCGCGGATTTGGATTTATGCGATGCGCCCTGTGAAATCAGTGATCGGTTTTGCTTATCTGGAAGCAATTGTCCAAGGCGATGTTAACACGCTTTGGCGCCAATACGGGTGCCAAACCTTTTTATCAGAACAACAATATCGAGATTGTTTGGAAGGAATAGAAAAGGCGACGGCTTTTCTTCTTAGAGATCATCAGCGAATCCGATCTGTTAATCTCGATCAATTAAAAGAAATCCGCCCTAACTTTCAGCCGCCCCAATCTTTGACGTGGTTACGAAAAGAAGAGACGCAAAAATTGGTAAGCTTGGCTAGTCAGGTAGAATAGGGGACGGCAATCGATTGGGATTGCCGCCCCCTATAGTCAATCAGCTCCGGTAATCAGCGTTGATCGAAATATAACCATGGGTCAAATCGCAAGTCCAAACCTGCGCCTGACCTTTTCCTAATCCGATATCGACAGAAATATCGATTTCTTTGCCTTTTAAATGAGTGGCAACAGGGGCTTCGTCATAATTGGGCACAACCATGCCTTTCGCAGCGACCTCAATGCCACCAAAACGGATGGACAGAAGATCGCGTTCCGCAGGCTGACCGGCTTTTCCGACAGCCATAACAACGCGTCCCCAATTCGCATCCTCTCCCGCCATAGCGGTTTTTACCAAGGGTGAGTTCGCAATCGACATCGCGATAATATGCGCGCTTTCATCAGAAACCGCACCGTTAACGGTAACGCTAATAAATTTGCTGGCACCTTCACCATCTCTGACAACCTGTTGTGCCAAATCAAGGCAGATAGCCGTTACGGCTTCTTGTAATTTGTCGGCATCTTTATCTTCTTCTGAAGATAAAAGCGGATTTTTGGCAGCCGCTGTTGCAAAAGCAAGAACTGTATCAGAGGTCGACGTATCACTATCAACTGTAATGCATGAAAAGCTCTTCTTATTGGCTTTGGTCAGCATTTTCTGCAGTAATTCAGGGGCAACGGCGGCATCTGTAAAGATATAGCCAAGCATGGTGGCCATATCAGGCGCAATCATGCCAGACCCTTTGATGATGCCGACCATTTTGACAGATTTGCCCTGAATAGTGATATCCTGACGGGACATTTTTGCAAAAGTATCCGTCGTCATAATGGCATTAGCCATATGTTCCCAATTGACATCTTCCGCAGAGAAAGCTTTTTCAAGGCCATCGCAAGCGGTTTTAATTGGAAGAGGTACACCGATAACGCCGGTTGAAGAAACAAATACCTCATGCAAAGCGCATTTTAGGTGATCGGCAACGCGGGCTGTAATTGCGGCTACCGCTTCACGGCCTTTATGGCCTGTAAAGGCATTCGAGTTTCCTGCGTTAACAACAAGCGCGCGGGCTTTACCTTTTTTGATGGCGGCGCGGCACCATTCTACCTCGGGCGAAGGGCAAGCTGACTGGGTCGTAAGCCCTGCAACCACGGTATCTGGCTGAAAAAGAAATAGACTGAGATCATTCCGCTGCCAATTTTTATAACCGGCGCAGACCGTTCGTAATGTAATCCCGTCTATCGCTGGTAATTCAGGTGTATAACTGGGCGCAAGCGGGGAAATATTGGCGATCATACAAAAAGATCCTTCAATCACAATAGACTGGCCGGTTTGTTCATACGGCTTGATAATGTATTATCACTATAGCGATCCGTCTTTATTCCTCAAAGAAGGATATAAAAAGCTCGAAAAAAAGATTAAATGACAGTAAGACTGTAAAAATACTCTTGGCTGCTCTGGTCTCTAGAATCTGATGCTTGTCAGAAAAATCGACAGGGTAAGAACAAAGAGGCATTGTAATGGGGGGAGGGGATGATTGACGTTACCAAGGCGGCGACCTATCTTCTTTTCAACTTATCAGCTTAAAAGTGAGCCTTTGCCGGTTCATTCCGTTCACCGCATATTTTGAAATTGTTAGGGACTGTCCATGTTCGGCGCTATTGCCAAGGCTTTATTCGGCTCTGCTAATGATCGTTATATCAAATCCCTGCGCCGTATTGTTGAAAAAGTAAACAGCTTTGAACCCAGCGTTTCTGCGCTTGATGATGGCGGGCTTGCTCGACAAACGGTTCTTTTTAGGGAAAGGCTGGCCAAGGGTGAAACGCTAGATCAACTTCTACCGGAAGCCTTTGCCACCGTCAGAGAAGCGTCGAAGCGAACTTTGGGACAGCGTCATTACGATGTCCAGATTATCGGCGGTATTGTCCTTCATCGTGGTGAGATCGCAGAAATGCGCACCGGTGAAGGTAAAACCTTGGTGGCGACACTGGCTTGCTATTTGAATGCCTTGGAAGGCAAGGGCGTTCATGTTGTGACGGTCAACGACTATTTGGCAAAGCGTGATGCTGAACAGATGGGGCAAGTCTATCGTTTCCTTGGCCTGACCGTTGGCGTTGTTATGCCGAATATTTCGGATGAGGAACGCCGTCAGGCCTATCTTGCCGATATTACTTATGCAACGAACAACGAATTGGGCTTTGATTATCTCCGCGATAATATGAAATATACGCGGGAACAGATGGTTCAGCGGCCTTTCAATTATGCCATCATTGATGAAGTCGATTCAATCCTGATTGATGAGGCGCGGACACCTCTTATTATTTCGGGCCCAACCGATGACAAATCGGATCTCTATATTGCGATAGATCAAGTTGTTAA
The DNA here is from genome assembly GCF_020216885.1 of Zymomonas sp. Lineage (GTDB taxonomy): Bacteria > Pseudomonadota > Alphaproteobacteria > Sphingomonadales > Sphingomonadaceae > Zymomonas. Next base: position 8,412 of record NZ_JAIWON010000034.1, read on the forward strand.
AAAGCTTGGATCTGATGATTATGAAATCGATGAAAAGCAGAAAAATGTTGTTCTGACCGAAGAAGGGACAGAGCGCGCCGAACAGTTTTTGAAAGCCGATGGTCTTTTACCGGAAGGCAATCTTTACGACTTTGAAAATACCCAGATTGTGCATCATCTTAATCAGGCCTTGAGAGCCAATTTGATGTTCCGGCGGGATGTCGATTATCTGGTTAGAAATAACAAAGTCGTTATCATTGACGAATTTACAGGGCGAATGATGGATGGCCGTCGTTGGTCAGAAGGTCTACATCAGGCGATCGAGGCCAAAGAAGGCGTTCAGATCGAACCTGAAAACCAGACCTTGGCATCCATTACTTTCCAGAATTACTTCCGTTTATATCCGCGTATTGCGGGTATGACGGGAACTGCGGCAACGGAAGCCACCGAGTTCCATCAGATTTATAAAATAAATGTCGTTACTATCCCCACCAATTTACCGGTGCAGCGGAAAGATGAAAACGACCAATTTTATAAAAATCTGGAAGACAAATTCCGAGCTATTGCCAAATCTATTAAAGAACACGCGGCTAGCGGTCAGCCTATTTTGGTCGGCACTGTCTCGATTGAAAAATCAGAATTACTTTCGGAATATCTTCATCACGAGGGCGTGCCTCATAAGGTTTTGAACGCTCGTTACCATGAAATGGAAGCGCATATCGTCGCACAGGCCGGACGACTGGGTGCTGTAACAATTGCGACCAATATGGCCGGACGAGGCACCGATATCCAATTAGGTGGTAATGTCGATTTTCGGATTACTGATGAATTGCGGGATATACCAGAAGGCTCTGAGCGAGATGCTGCAATAGAGCGCATTAAAAGAGAAGTCGAAGAAGAAAAGCAAAAGGTTATTGATGCTGGCGGCTTATTCGTCCTTGGGACAGAACGCCATGAAAGCCGTCGTATTGACAACCAATTACGAGGACGGTCGGGACGTCAGGGTGACCCCGGATTAAGCCGCTTCTACCTTAGCCTTGATGATGATTTGTTACGTATTTTTGGCTCCCAGACGATGTTTGCCAAAATGATGAATAAAAGTCTGGCTGATGGTGAAGCGATCGTGAGCCCGATCATGTCGAAGGCAATTGAAACCGCGCAGAGAAAAGTTGAAGCCCGTAATTATGATATTCGGAAACAGGTCGTCGAATATGATGATGTGATGAATGATCAGCGGAAGGTTATCTACGAACAGCGCGCCACGGTCATGGATGCAGAATCAGTCAATGATCTTGTCGAGGAAATGCGGGAAGATACTATTGCCGATTTGGTTTCCGAGACTTGTCCTGAAGATCAATATGTCGAACAATGGGATGTCGATCAGTTACAAGAAAAAGCGCTGGATCTTCTGAATCTCGATTTACCGGTCAAAGACTGGCAAGATGAGGAAGGTATTGATAGCGAAATCATTGCCGAGCGTATCCTTGAAAAATCCGATGAACTTTTAGCGGAACGCAGCAAAGATATTCCGCCAGAGCAATGGGCTGGTATTCAAAAGAATACGCTGCTTCAGGCTATTGACCATCATTGGAAAGAACATCTTTCTGTTC
>NZ_JAIWON010000035.1 GCF_020216885.1 Zymomonas sp.
TTGATAGTTTGAGACAGATTATCCATTTGCGGGCTTATGCCCAACAGACACCCATCAATGAATATAAACATGAAGCTTTTGCGCTGTTCGAGCGGATGCTTATCTCTATTCGCGAAGATGTTACCCGTAATCTGAGCCGAATTGAGCTTTTTCAGCCGTCTTTCGAATTGTCTGAACTGCCAGAATTTTTCAAAAATTCGCCAGAAATCATGGCAGCCTTGGAAGAGCAGGAAAAACTGCTTTTTGAGACAACTGTTGATGGACAGAATAAACCACAAGATGACCAGATTACGGTCAATCAAATGGCTGCCCAACAAGGTGCGGCTGCCCAAACCGATTCTCTATCAGATGCAGATCCGGCGCATTGGGTAGGAAAGATAAGCCGTAACGCGCCTTGTCCTTGCGGATCGGGTAAGCGTTACAAACATTGTCACGGCGCTTTTGACAGTAAAAATTAAGAGAAAAGCTGCCTTCGGGCAGCTTTTTTTATGATCTGTCAAATTTTCTATCGAAAAAGGCTTTTAGAAAAGAGGCCTTTCATTTTGGATGAAAAGCACAATATTTTTCATGAATGTAGCTGTATAATTACTTTCTTCTTTCTTTCTCCATGCTACTTTGATTGTGAGGAGGGGGAGAATGCCGAATAAACAGCTTCATTCTACTATAAAAAACGTAACAGCTATGCCTGTAAGTGATCAAAATTCGGTCGATATTTTGATTACAGGATATGTAAAATGGTTTGATATTATTAAGGGCTTTGGCTTTTTGATTGGTTCAAAAGGCGAAGGCGATATTTTGATCCATTTTTCGTTATTACAGGAATATGGGAAACGTTTTTTACCAGAAGGCTCGTGGGTCAAATGTTTGGCAAGGCGAAGCCGTCAGGGTTGGAAAGCCTATAAAATCCTTGCCTTCGAATTGAATAAAGATACCGATCATAAATCGTCGATTGATAGTAACGAACCGCCTTTAAAAGAAAGTGAAACAGCCTTTGAAGCGGTTACGGTCAAATGGTTTAATAGAACCAAGGGCTACGGTTTTTTGATCCGAAATGCCGATCAGCAAGATATTTTTGTCCATGCTGAAGCTTTTCATGCCGCGGGCATCAAAAAATTTGAAGCGGGGAAATCGCTTTATGCTTGTCTTCGGCAGAGTGATAAAGGGCTATCAGCGTATCTTTTAAAAGACATCACGGCACCAGACTAGGCTTAAATCAGATAGCCACTTTATTCCGGCCTGTAAGATTAGCGAGAAGTCTATCTTAAAAATTCGTCTTTCGCGGATTTCGATTAGGTCTATAAGTCATGAAAGCCCTTTGGTGAAATGCTATAAAAGAGATATAATCGCCTGATGAAAAATACTTTGCGTGAATATAGTGCGGAGGCGTTAACCGGCCTTTTTATTGTCTTGGCGACGATTGGCTTCGCCTATTATGCATGGAATAAAACCGGTGGCGGTGTGACTGCCCATGCGGTTCATGTAAAGGCGTTGTTTCCTAATGCAGGTGGTATCAATTCTGGTACAGAAGTTAGAGTTGCTGGTGTAAAAATCGGTAGTGTCCTTGATGAACAGCTTGATCCGCAAAGCTATCAGGTCATGGTTAATCTAGCATTAGATCCGAATATTCCTCTTCCCTTAGACAGCAGCGCGGCTATTACCTCGGACGGGCTGATGAGCGGCTCCTATATTGCGCTTATTCCGGGTGGTTCAGAAAAACATCTGAAAGAAGGTGATACAATCATTGATACCCAAGGCTCGGTTAATCTGATGGGGCTGATTGGCCATTATTTAAATAATAGTAGTGGTTCAAAACCGGCACAGAATGATGCTTCGGGGCAAGCTGCCGACAAAAATTCATGAAACGAATTGTCGTTATTGTTCTTTTGGTGGCGGTTATCCTCCTTTCAGGAGGAATTTTATGGGATATCAAAAAAAATCGTCCCGAATGGTTTGATTTTCTTCCGCAGAGCGAAAACCAAAATTCATCGCCTAAAGTCGGTGATGAAGAGCCGTCAAACGATGATAATGAAGTAAAAGTGGCGCCTGAAAAAGCTGATCAGACTGAGGCAGTCCCTCTTGAAAAAGGCTTGCTGCCTATGTCTCAACGTGTGGCTGTCTTAGGCGTTTTGAATAAAAAAACAGGTGAATGGCAAGATATTACCTTGCATACGGGAGAAATAACGCATTTCCCAGATCTTATTATCAAATTACAGGCCTGTGATGAAACCATGCCTTGGGAAGCCGAACATTTAACGGGGGCTTTTGTGCAGGTCGAAAGCCTGAAATATAATCATCGCTGGCAACGGATTTTTTCGGGATGGATTTATAAGGAAGCTCCGTCTTTGAATGTTCTAGAAAGCCCTGATTATGATGTCTGGCCTAAAAGCTGCACAATGCGCGCACCATTAGGGCATGCTAAAGAGAAGGAAACATCGCCTGTCGCAATCCCACCAGTCTCTAAAACGGCGCTTTCGGTAAAGGGAAAAGCCGCATCAGCGAATTGATTTTCTTTTGCCTTGCTGTGTTTGTTCTGCAGGCATGGAGGAATGCGATCAAGGGTATCCCAGTTACCGGCTTCTTTATCTGTAAAATAATTGGAAACCGCAGATTTGAGACGCTTTAAATAGTCTTCTCTTGTTATTTCTATTGCCCCCATAGAGGCCAGATGATCGGTAATAAATTGGCAATCAAGCAATCTGAAATTGCCGACTTTTAATCTGGCTACCAGCCAAGCCAAAGCTACTTTTGATGCATTACTGACCCGACTGAACATGCTTTCCCCAAAAAAGGCATAGCCTAGATTGACTCCGTAAAGGCCGCCGACCAAACGATTATCTAGCCAACATTCGATAGAATGGGCATAACCCAAATTGTGGAGCTGGCAATAAGCTGCACGGATAGGGGGATTGATCCAGCTGTCGGGGCGGTCTTCTGTTGGTTCGGCGCAAAGATCAATAACAGCTTCAAAAGCGCGGTCTGCGGTTACTAAAAAACGATCAGAGCGAATAATCTTAGCCAAAGAACGCGATAAATGAAAATGATCGAGGGGCAATATTCCACGTTTCTTGGGTTCGACCCAATAAACTTCATCTGTTTCACGGCTATCCGACATCGGAAAAATACCGGTCGCATAAGCACTAAGCAAAAGATGAGGATCAATCATATTTGTCATAGTCTGCCTTTTCCCAAGATCAGACTATAGGAGATAGCGGTTGGAATTGATAATCAAAATAAAAGCAATAGGCTTCTTTTAGTCGAAAATTTTTGGTTTTTAGAATAGTCCAGAAACCGTTCTTTTAAATGTTTTGAACAGCAGGTTTTTTTTGAAACAGACATTTTCTCCCCAAACTGGCAACCTTAATTTGATTACGGATGTCGGCGGCCTATTGGTCGGACAATCAGAAGATCCGATCGCTGAAACGGGTGTTACCGTTTTGACCTGTCCGTCTTTGTGGACGGCAGCCGTCGATATCCGTGGCGGGGGGCCTGGTGGACGAGAAACGGCCGTGCTTGATCCCGAAAATCTGGTCGGCGGCGTGCACGCCATTGTTCTGACCGGAGGGTCTGTTTTTGGACTGGCGGCTGCTGATGCGGTGACTATTGCCCTATCTCAAAAGGGAAAGGGGTTGGATATCAATAGCTGTCATAATCCTGTGCCCATCATTCCATCGGCGGTGCTTTACGATCTAGCGAATGGAGGCAAAAAAGATTGGGATGATACCCCCCCTTACTATCAACTGGGGAAAACGGCGTTACAAAAAGCTGATATTTCTTTTGAGCTAGGACGAGCTGGAGCTGGATATGGTGCTTTGGCTGGTCATGTCAGAGGCGGCATTGGTTCAGCCTCTTTGAATTTGGGAAAGGGGATAATCGTAGGTGCTTTGGTCGCGGCTAATCCGGTTGGTTCTCCTTATATGGGTGACAATCGGCATTTTTGGGCGTGGCCTTTTGAAATCGGACAGGAGTTTGGGGGAAGAAAGCCCGATATCAGGCAGGTATCTTATAATGATCCTTTTCCTGATATCGAACGACTTTCTGAGAATTTTCGTTTAAAAGGCGGTGCCAATACGATGTTGGCTGTTGTTGCAACAACAGCAGAACTCGACCGCAACCAGACAAAAAGATTAGCTATTATGGCACAGGATGGCTTTGCTAGGGCTGTTAGGCCAGTGCATACACCTTTTGATGGTGATACTTTATTTGCGCTGTCTTCCGGTGCGGTTTCTATAGGTGGTGGAAAAATAGCAAATATAGAATTGACGCGTATTGGTTCTGCTGCTGCTGATTGTGTCACACGAGCCATCGCCCGCGCTGTTTATTATGCCAATAAATGACTTTGGCTATTTAGGTTCGTTCGCTTTGTTTTCGGTCTGCACCGCTGCCTGTAAGGCTAATAATTGCAATCGAATAGAACCGGCTGTTTCATAAAGATTGATACTACCCTGAAGCCATTCGGCAGCGGTCATCTTGTTATCGGGATTGTGAGGAAAAGCGGGTAGCTGTGGCGGCGGTATCATCAGATTGGCTGGCAAGTCCGGCATTGGCTGCACGACGTGCGTCGTCGAGCAAGCGGGAAGCATCAGCATTGCCACAGACAGTATTATATACTGGCTGGGTTGCCATTTTTTGTGCATTTTCTTGAATATTCCTTATTTTATCGCCTTGTTCTTGCTGAATAAGACCCATCTGACGAGTCAAATCATCTATTTGTTGTTGGGCAAGATTGGCTTGTTTTTCGGCGGTTTTTAGAGCTTTTTCATATTTTGCTTGTTCATGCCGTTTACCGCGCCGATAGCCGTCGTGATGGATCATCCCGATTGCAAAAAAGATGGCCGATATCGCCAAAATTGGTTTCCATGAGCCTTTTATAAAAGACCAAATTAAAGGTAGCTCAATCATGGCAGCCTTCATTCTGGGTATTTTTATTATCCTGATTACTGAAGGAAATAAGGGTTCCGCCAAAGGTTGCCATCCCAATCCCTTGCGCCATATTGTTAATCCATCCCATGTCATGTCCGAGCAATGTGCCAACGACGATAAGCAGACCTCCCCATGTTGTGCGTTCTTTCAAACGGCCTTTTATCCAGCCTATGACTGTATAAAAATGCCTCATTGTTTTTCTCCGTTTTGTTCATGTTTTGTTCTTTTTAGGTCATGGCAGACCACCATTGACCATCGGGTAAATAACTGGTTGTCCGATTATTCCATCCCTTCAAAAATCGGGGCTGATGAAGGGATAAATCGAAATTTTCCCGTGTTTTTGCCCATATAATAGCGGCTTGTGCTTCACCGTTTTTCTCTATCCATTCCTGATAGGCTTGAATGGTTTTATCCCCGACAACCCCGTCAGGAGATACACCAATAAGACCTTGTAAGAGCCGAATGGCTGTTTTGGGGCCTGATCCCCATGCTTTGTCTAACACCGAAGCCGTGACATGATTCCAAGGCAATTTATCTAAGCCAGAGGCATGATAATATTGTGCAAGGCCTATGCTAACCGCTTCATCTTCTGTCAGTCCGGCTATATCAAAGGCCGTGATATGGGATGTCTGGCGTTCGCGAGAAAGCGCCGCAGCGGTGATGCCATATTTTGAGCCCACTAATTGACCATTCCACCAATTACCTCGATCTTTGGGATCAAGAGACAATTGACCTTCCCAATGCTGGATATACCAACGAATAAAATCGGCGGCTGTCATCATGAGATAGTCTTCCTATTCTCTGAGAACAGTCGCAAAAGACGGATTCCGATCATTTTAGAATTCCCTGAAAAATGAATAGGGGTGACCATTTTAAAATGGGAAAGTTGCCACTATCTATGGTCACCTTTAAGGTTCAATTTATTGAACGCTTTCTGATCGAAATCCGTGGATATTAGCCATTTCAAGCATATCTTCCGTTGATATGACATGTTGTCCCACAAGCCAGACATCTCGAGGAAAAGTGATGTCAACAATATTGGCATGACATACCGGCACATACCCTTTGCGCCTTAAATAGTTAGCCGCAGAGCTTTCTATTTTTTGATGCGATAATTGTTGTTTTTTGACGGTCTCGCCATATCCAAGATGCTTTTTAACAGGCTGGTATCCCGTCGATGCAACGGCATTCCGCATCAGTGCAGACGGCATATCGGGGGATAGCATTGCCTTTTCAGAATTCCTCATAACCACATTCCTTTTTGTTCTTGTTATGTTCTAAAAATATCAACAAGACTCTCTGTAGGAAAGCTGGTTATGGTAAAATGTTATTTTTGTTGGAGTTGTATTATAAAAATATATCAATATTTATTGAATTTTAAATTTATATAATAAAGTTTTTAGTTTTTAAAATATTTGTAACCGACTCACATAATTGAATAACGGCACAGAGAGCTGTGCCGTTATAGAATTTTAAGCCTTCATACTAGGACGAGAGGAAACCTCGCTATACCAACGGTGTAGGGCTTTCAATTTGGAATCCGGTTCCATATCCAGCCGTTTTTTAGCCAAATCAAGGGCAACAACCGCCGTGATATCCGCCATCGAGAAAAAGGCACCAGCGGCATAAGCCTGTTTTTGCAACCGACTATCGAAATCTTCAAAAAAGCGAACAGTCCGCTTTTTCCCGCGTTCAGCTAATTCCGGAATTTGCTGGTAACTATCAACGCCCGTTAAGGCGTGGCCTTGAAGGTTGCTATTGCTATTACGGGTCGCATCGACCACCGAAAAATAACCGTCCAGTTCTATCCGTCTTTCCCACATGCCGACAATTGCTCGCTCTTCGGCTGTCCGGCCAATTAGGGGAGGATCAGGATAAATTTCTTCCAGATAACGGCAAATAATCGGCACTTCGCCTAATGCGGTGCCATCATCCAGCAATAAGGTTGGCACCACGCAATAGGGGTTTATTTTGCGATATTCTTCTGAAAATTGCTGTTTTTTCGCAAGGTCGACTTGGATATTTTCGATATCAATATTTTTTTCTGCAACAAAAATCCGCACCCGCCGAGGATTGGATGCGCCGCTATAGTCGTATAATTTCATTTGTTTTACCTCAATCTGATATCTTATCATTTATAATGTTTTGAACGCAGAAACGGCTATTTCTTTTCCGAAAAAGCGAAAAGTTTTTGTTACCTTGGTTTTATTGATAAAAACGGCCTTGTGAGTAGAGGCTCTGTTTTATCGCTTTAAATAATTATAATTTTCTGAAACTTGAATTTTTATTTTTGATAAATAAAATAATAATATTTTTATTTAAAATAATATTATGTAAATTATAGTGTGGCTACAGCTATTATATGTACAATCCAAGTGAGGGGATATGTCATGAACCGGTTATGGAATAATGCATGGATAACCTTATCGCTGGCGGCTTTTATGTGGGCCAGCAATTTTGTTATTGGGCGTATTATTCCGCCTTCTATGCCGCCTGTTAGCCTGTCTTTTTGGCGTTGGGCTTTGGCTGCCTGTATACTTTTGCCGTTTGTTTGGTCATCTTTGAAAAAAGAATGGCGCGTTGTTTTAAGGCATTGGCCAATTATTCTCCTTTTGGGAACAACAGGGCAGGCTGGATCCAATACTTTAGCTTATTACGGATTGCATAGCACGGGGGCGACAGTGGCTTTGCTTATCCAATCGGCAACCCCTGTTGTAATCTTGCTTTTCGCTTTTTGCCTTTATGGTGAAAAACCCAGCCCAAAACGTATTGTGGCGATGCTTTTTGCCTTTGGCGGCATTCTCTTTGTGATTGCGGCCAAGGGGAATGGTGGTGCGGCCTCGACAATTGGCGGAACCCTGCTTTTGACGGCAACGATGCTGTGTCAGGCTCTCTATGCCACTATTTTGCGCCATAAACCGCCGACTACCCCGTTAGTTTTGCTGTTTTCCTGTTTTGTAGCAGCGTCTCTTGTTCTGCTACCTTTCCAAATCCCTTATGGGGTAGGGTTACCCTTCCATGATTCTCATTCTTTATCGGCGATAATCTATCTGGCTATTGGCCCGTCTATTTTTGCCTTTTTATTTTTTAATCGAGGTGTTCATATTATTGGCGCCAGCCGTGCCAGCATCTTTCTCTATCTGATGCCTGTTTTCGGTAGCTTGATCGCGGTGCCGTTCTTAGGAGAGCGTTTGGGATGGATGCATCTGACTGGATTTTTACTGGTCGGGGTTGGTTTTGTTCTGTCACGAGAAAAAGTGAAATCTATCTTATCCCGCTAATAAAAAAGCCCTTCCCAAAGGAAGGGCTTTCAATAGCTTAGATAACCTTTTGTATGGCTTTTACAAAAGGATCTATCGTTGCCGGCGTTAAACCGGCGACATTTATACGGCCTGATGGTGCCATATAAATAGCCTTTTCGACACGCAGCTTTTTAATCTGTTCTGGTGTCAGCGGTAATATAGAGAACATCCCTTTTTGTTGTAACAAAGGCGCAAAATAAGAATCAGCCTTAGCCAAAGATTGGCGATTACCGCTAATCCGTTGTTGCATAGCCTTTAATTCTGTCCGCCAAGAATCATATAAGGCTTCATTTTCGAGAATAATACGGACAGCGGCTGCGCCATGATCAGGTGGCATAGACCAATGGGTTCGTGTCGATGCAATCAGATTAGATTGAACGATTTTACGGCTTTCGGCATTTTGGGATAACACGAAAACCGCGCCGGTTCTTTCTCGATAAAGCCCGAAATTTTTGTCACAAGAATATGTGACGATCATTTCGTCGATTTGCTGGCTTAGCCAGCGGAGGCCTGCGACATCCTCTTCTAAGCCATCGCCCAAGCCTTGATAGGCAAGGTCGATGACGGGCAGTAAGCCTTTCTGGCTGATGATTTCAGAAAGGGCTTTCCATTGATCGAAAGTAAAATCACATCCAGTCGGATTATGGCAACAGCCGTGCAATAAAATAACATCGCCACTTTTGACTTGTTTCAGGCCGTCAAGAACCGCATCGAAATCAATCTGGCGTTTTTCTTTGTTATAAAAAGGATGGCTGATGCTGTTTAAGCCAGTATTGGCAATGATTTGAAGGTGGTTAACCCATGTCGGATTACCGTAATGAATGTCTGCATTTGGATTGGCTGCATGGATGAGATCAAAAGCCAGCCTTAAAGCTCCGGTGCCACCTGGGGTCTGTAAGCCTGACAAGCGTTCATGATCTTTGAAATCATTCCCAAAGACGACCGGAATCAATCGGCGGAAAAATTCTATATCGCCCGCTGATCCCAAATAAGATTTGGTATTCTGTTCGTGGATAAGCTGTTTCTCGGCAGCTTTAACCGCTCGCATGACAGGGGTATGACCCTGATCATCACAAAAAACCCCAACGCCGACATCAATTTTATCTTCGCGAGTATCTTCACGACAAAGCGCAATCAATTCCAAAAGCGCATCTGCTGGTTGAGATTTTAAGTTCGAAAAAACCGATTTTTTTTCAGAATGGCTCGGCCTTTCTGTTATATTTTCGGCATAGGCGGTCATAATATCCCTCTTTCTATTCCTCGATAAAAAGAGGTTAAACGAAATTTAATCCCTGAAACAAGGATAAAGCATAAGGCTTTTCTGTATCCATAAAATGATAGAACAGGATAATAAATTTACTTCTATTATGGAGATAATCTCTTGTTCTTTATATCTATTTTTATATCCATATTAACATATAATTATTTTTGATGATCTGTATCATATAGCGAATAAGAATATAATTTTGTCGTCCTCTTTAATGAAAAGAGGCATCTCTATATCGAAATGTCACATTTCGATGATATTATTGGTTTTTCCCAGAATTTTTTAAGGGATCAACGCATTGCTTCCTCATTCTTTTTTAAAGCCCGTATTTTCTTCCTTGGCGATAGCGATAATGGCAAGCAGCCTTTCATCGGTAACAATCGCAGCAACACAGCCTTTGGATAATCATTCTAAGGGGGAGATTGTTGCATCTTCTGAAACAGCACATAACCCATGGAGGGGGGCGCGCCTAATCGTTGCTATTTCGGTTGATCAATTTTCGTCTGATTTA
>NZ_JAIWON010000036.1 GCF_020216885.1 Zymomonas sp.
TTTTCTGAATATCGTGGCCGCTTCCGATCAGGAATGAAGCAGTTACAAAATGGTGTTGTCTATCCTATGGCTTATCATAGTCATGCGGCAACGGAGACCTGTCCTGGACATTCGGTTTTGTTAACAGGCGACCATCCAGCTAGAACGGGGATTATTGCCAATAACTGGTATGATTTTTCGGTCAAAAGGGTTGATAAAAAGGTCTATTGTAGTGAAGACCCGTCTCTTTCATCTGATCCCCAGAATTACCAACCATCGGTTCATTATTTAAAAGTGCCGACTTTGGGCGATAGAATGAAACAAACGAATCCCCATAGCCGTGTAATTTCAGTAGCGGGCAAAGATCGTGCTGCCATTATGATGGGTGGCCATATGACGGATCAAATATGGTTTTGGTCTGATAATGCGTATAAAACGCTGGCTGATCATAAAGGGGAGATGCCTGCCACTGTAAAAACGGTGAATGAACAGGTTACCCGTTTGATGCAGCAAGACGAGACACCTGTCATGCCTTCTGTTTGCGCAGATCATGCGTCAGCTCTGAAGATTGGGAATAATAGAATTATTGGTTTGGCACCGGCATCCAGAAAAGCCGGTGATTTCAAGACTTTTCGAGTAACCCCCGATTATGATCGGACAACCACCGATATTGCCATCGGGTTGATTGATGAATTGAAATTAGGGCATGGAAATGCCCCCGATCTTTTAACGGTGAGTTTGTCTGCAACGGATGCGGTCGGCCATGCTTATGGCACAGAAGGGGCGGAAATGTGCAGCCAAATGGCTGGCTTGGATGATAATATTGCTCGTATTATTGCCGCCTTAGATAGTAACGGTGTCCCTTACGTTTTGGTTTTAACAGCTGACCATGGAGGCCAAGATGTGCCTGAACGCGCAAAATTACGAGGTGTGGAGACGGCTCAACGTGTTGACCCCGCGTTATCGCCAGATCAGCTTTCTTGGAGGTTAGCGGAACGCTTTCTATTGAGCCATAATCAGCCATTATTTTTTGCCAATGAGCCACAAGGCGATTGGTATATTAACCGTAATTTACCCGAGCAAACGAAAACGCAGCTTATTCAGGCTGCAAAATTGGAATTATCCAATCATCCACAGGTTGCTGCGGTTTTTACAGCGTCAGAATTAACCCATATCCCGTATCCAACCCGTTCGCCTGAATTATGGAATTTAGCTGAAAGAGCGAAGGCCTCTTTTGATCCGTTACGTTCGGGCGACTTGATTGTCCTTTTAAAACCGCGCGTGACGCCTATTGCCAAGCCAGTTTCATATGTAGCGACCCATGGATCCGCATGGGATTATGATCGGCGCGTCCCTATTATTTTTTACACGCCGCATGCATCCGGTTTTGAACAACCTATGCCGGTTGAAACCGTCGATATTATGCCAAGTTTAGCAGCTCTCTTGCAGATTCCTTTGCAAAAAGGAGAGGTCGATGGCCGCTGCCTTGATCTTGACCCGACAGAAGCTACTACCTGTCCCGTTAAATAGTTTCTAAATAGGGGGGTGATCAATACCGCCAAAAGCCAATTTACCTTTGATATAGGTAGCAGCAATAGCGCGATCATCCCCCATAATTTCGAGAGCGAAAAGTTTTTCTTCTAAAGAAGCCTTTTTTGTTCTGCGAGCAAGCAAAGGCGTGGCTGCTGGATTTATGAGGATAAAATCAGCTTCTTGCCCGATTTCTAGTGAGCCAACATAGCGATCAATACCCAGAAGCCGCGCCCCGCCCAAAGTTGCGAGGTAAAAGGCATAAAAGGGATCAAGATTATAATTCTGTAACCGACATATTTTATAGGCTTCAGCCATCGTTGCTAGTAATGAGAAGCTGGTTCCAGCGCCCACATCACTTCCCAAACCTATTTTGATCTTATGCTGGCGGGCTTTTTCTAAATTGAATAATCCTGAACCTAAAAATAGATTGGATGTCGGACAAAACGCAATTCCAGCACCCGCTTTAGCTAAGCGATGGAACGCGGAATCTGATAGATATAGGCAATGGGCAAAGACACTTCTTTCAGTTAGCAGTCCAAAACTTTCATAGACTTCCAGATAATCGCTAGCCTTGGGAAAGCGTTCTTTCACAGCGGCACATTCATCTTTTGTCTCTGCAAGATGTGTTTGCATAAGAATATCGGGATATTCACCCAGTATTTTTCCTGCATCGGACAATTGTTCCGAAGAAGATGTCAGAGCGAAACGGGGCGTTACGGCATATCCCAATCGGCCATGACCTTGCCAGTTTTGGATTAACCGCTCACTATCGCCGAGACTTTTTGGTGTTTTATCGGCAAGCGCCTCGGGCGCTAAATCCATCAAGACATTACCAGTGATAATGCGCATATTCGCCTTGAAAGCCGCATTATAAAGCGCTTCGACTGATTGGGGATAGGATGTCGCAAAAACAAGCGCAGAAGTTGTCCCGTTCCGCAGACATTCCTTTAAAAAAAAGTTGGCTGTTTTTGTCGCATAGGTTTTATCCGAAAATTTCTGCTCGGTTGGAAAAACTTTTTTTTCAAGCCAGCCAAGTAAGGTTTCACCTCCGGCGGCGATACAGTCGAGCTGTGTGTAATGGATATGGCTATCAATAAAGCCGGGCATGATTAAATAGTCGGAACAGTTAGTAATTGCCAGATCAGGAAATTGCGTCTTGATAATTTCAACCTTATCCCGTGCAATGACACGACCATTTTCAACGACGATTATGCCATCTTTTTGATAGGAAACAGCCTTGTCCCCATAAAAGGACGGGTCATCTGTAAAAGAAAGTATTTGGCCTCGAAAACCCTGACGCATATCTATTTCCTTCTTACTCGCTTTTGCGAAGGGCTAGGGCAGAATCTTTTATATCGGTCGATAAAAGATTTTCTAATAATTGCCAGAATCCGGTTACGGCATCGGCTCCGCTAGTCGCATAAGCCTTGGCCATTTTATCTCGAATTAAGCTGAATAACTGACTTTCCAAGGCTTTCCCTGAATCACTTAATTTAAGCAATCTGCATCGGCGATCCCGTTCGCCTTGTCTTATTTTGATAAGTGCCTTTTCTTCCAAATCATGAATAACACGCCCTAGGGATTGTTTGGTGATATTTAACAGTCGAAGTAACTCTCCGACTGAAATATCAGGTTTTCTGGCAATAAAATAAAGCGAACGATAATGCGCTTGTCCCAATCCGTTTTTTGTCAGCAGGCTATCAATGGACTGATAAATAGTAGAGTAGCCAAAATAAAGAAGTTCTATACCCCGTCTTATTTCAGCTTCCCTTAGAAAAAGAAGGGAATCGGCTGGCGAAGAAAACGACTCTTTCATCAGTCCACACCTTTGAAAAATAAATAAAATATGGGGAAAGAAGGATATAGAATTGATTGAGAAAACAAAGCCCTGTTTTTTGACCTAACAATTGTGAATTTTTTATAATGGCATTCATAAATGAGTGATATAATGGCGGAACCATTCGACAAAACGGCCTACTCCAATATCTAGCGGAATCTTAGGGAAAAAGCCTAAATCCCGCTTTGATGTCTCAATATCGGCAAAGGTAGTGGAAACATCGCCTGCCTGCATGGGATGCAATTCTTTGATAGCATGACAGCCGCAAGCGTCTTCTAGTAATTCAACAAGATATTTCAGGTTTTCAGGGTGATGATTGCCGATATTATAGATATTATGAGGATTAAGGCTGCCGCCTGATTTTATTGCGTTATTATCTTGCGGTGGGTTATCCAATGCCGCAATCAAACCTGATACCGCATCATCTATATAGGTGAAATCGCGCTGCATTTCGCCATTATTAAAAAGCATAATGGGTTGTTTTTTAAGGATTTTTTTTGTAAAAATCCACATGGCCATATCTGGACGACCCCAAATGCCATATACTGTAAAAAAGCGGAGACCTGTCAGGGGAATACGGTAAAGATAGGCGTAGCTTTCGCTTAACATCTCGCCCGCTCTTTTGGTTGCGGCATAAAGAGAAGCTGGATAATCCGGCTGACTGTCGACTTTAAAGGGCAGGGTAGAACGATTGCCATAGACAGAAGAAGAAGAGGCATAGACCATATGCCGGACTTTTCTATGTCTTGCTAATTCAAGCAGGTTGAGATGGCCGGTTAAGTTGGAATCGCCATATATCTGGGGGTTAATGAGCGAATATCGAACGCCTGCCTGAGCGCCCAGATGGATAATCCGATCAAAATCGTATTTTTCGAGAGTGTTATTAAGAAGAACTCCATCCGAAAAATCGATAGGAAGAAAATGTAGCTTACCGTTTTTGAGCTTTTTTAATTCTGCCAAACGCTTTTTCTTTAACCCAGGATCATAATAATCATTTAGATTATCTATTCCGATTATTTCTTCCCCTCTTCCTAAAAGGAATTTTGCAGCAAAACTACCAATAAAGCCAGCTATGCCTGTTATCAAAATGGCCATAATCGAGATCCTTTCAGAGGAATTGCCCGAATTGAGGTCGAGAAAAGAAAAATTTTTAGAAATCAGGACTTTTCAAGCCCGTTTCAGTCGTTATAAAGAAGACCATTCTCGACCGAGAAACCTATTGGGGCGTAGCCAAGCGGTAAGGCAACGGGTTTTGATCCCGTCATGCGCAGGTTCGAATCCTGCCGCCCCAACCATTTTTAACAGGCATCATTTGAAAAAGTGGCTAGATTAGCATCCTGTAATGCCCATCTTTTGAAAGAATCAAAAACGGCATAGCCTTCGATAGCGAATAAACGGCCTTTAAGGCTGTCCTTATCAGGGAATATTCGACTACTTATGCTGTAGAGTCCTTGAGTCTGATCATCGCCAACAAAAATTTCTATAGAGGATCGGTCAAGGAATATATGCAGCCTGACTTTGGAGGTATTCGGAAGCGGACAGCTTCTAATCCCCTTCACATTTTGTCCCGAGCGATTCCGGTCAAGAATGATACGATTTTGGCTTCTGTCTATGTAGAGAAGCGTTTCTTGACCTTTATCATTGCAGCGCAAAGCCAGACCCGCTTGATAAGCATTGCTTTTTTCCAAGTCAAAGATCAGCTCTATTTCTTGCAGGGGAGAATCCATGGTAAATGGATGCTCGGCATCCGAAAGCGTTACAACAGATTCAATTTTTTCTGATTGCCGTAAAACCTCCATTTCCTTAACAGGCGTCATCACAATTTTATCATCAATCAAATCAAGTTTGCGGGGCAATGTCATACAGCCAGCCCATCCATCTCGCTGACTGGGTTTTTGATTTTCCCACATATCAAACCATGCAATTAATATTTGACGACCATCTTTGGTTTCAAAACGTTGTGCGGCATAGAAATCATGACCATAGTCTAGTTCATGGAAAGCTGTTTCCGGCGTAAATTGGGGTGCTTGCCATTTTCCAAGGATATAGCCGTTTTGAAATAGATTCCGATTTTTGTAGCCACTTGCTTTCAAGCCTTGCGGAGAAAACATCAAAACAGAACGATTACCTAATGAGAAGAAATCAGGGCATTCCCACATAAAAGCCCGTTTCCCCGGTGGAAATTGAGAATTATCGCCCAGTAGCGTTTTGACAAAAACCCAGTCTTTTAGATTCCCGCTTTTGTATAGAGCGACATGTCCAATCCCTTGATGCTTTTCATCATCTGTCCGATAGCCCACCACCATAAACCAGTGGTTATTCTCCTTCCAAACACGAGGGTCTCTGAAATGCGTGACCTGTGGCATGGGTGGATTTTCAAGAACGATGCCCTCTTTTTGAAAATGGATGCCGTCTGTGCTTGTTGCCATACATTGCACTTCGCGAATGGCATCGGGGCTATCATTAGATAAAACGATATGTCCGGTATAGATCAGCGTCAAAACACCATTATCATCAACAGCGCATCCCGAAAAACAACCATCGCGATCAAACGAATCCCCCGGGGCAAGAGCAACAGGGAGTGTTTCCCAATGAACTAAATCACGACTTTTCGCATGCCCCCAATGCATCGGCCCCCAGACAGGTGCAAAAGGATAATATTGATAAAAAAGATGATATTCCCCCTTGAAAAAAATCAGGCCGTTGGGGTCATTCATCCAGCCAGTTAAAGGCGTCACATGAAATCCTGGATACCATTTAGAAGATAAAAGCTGTTTCCCAGCTTTTTTCTGCGCATCCTCGGCTTTGATGAGATTTTTGTAAGAGGGGGATTCCATTATCGCTGCCTTTTATTCGGATAGAAGAATTATAAAGAGTAACGACCAAAGACAAAAATTTTTCCTTTTGGAAGAGATGAAGCTGTCTTTTTTCCATATTTTTTGGTTGCAAGGCTTTTCAAAAGAAATTTACTTGCTATAAAGCGGCTCTTCAAAAATTGACTGCACTCTTATGCAGCCTATTGGGGCGTAGCCAAGCGGTAAGGCAACGGGTTTTGATCCCGTCATGCGCAGGTTCGAATCCTGCCGCCCCAACCATTTTTAGACTTGATAGACAAAAGGCTACAAAAGTAGTCACCTTTGCAGCCTTGTGCCAAAATTTATTTTTCAATAAAAATTATAAATCGTTTTCATCGACATTGATAAGAATTTCGATGCTAAAAGATCGGCTTTCTTTCGGTTTAATCGAGACAATACCCGGTTTTTCAAAAATATTGCTTTTGAAACCTGCCGGATCGGAATGTCCCTGCCACGGCTCGATACAAAGATAATCGGCACCCGGTTTCATCCATAATGCCAAGGACGGCATCAGAGGAAATCGGACAATAGCGCCCTTATATCCGGGTGCACCCATCCAAACGGCACGGCTAGCGACTTTGTCAAAAATCAAGGCATCATCGTTAAATAGGTCATCATTTAAGATAACCGTCCGATCATGCACCGGATTTTCTCTTGGGCTAACAAAAAGACCATCACTATCTACACCGGAGATAGCACCGATCTCGGCTTTTTCAAAAAGGACGATGTGATTCTTTCTATCTGCTCCCGTTGGAAGCGGCCATCTTAAGGCTGGATGGAAACCAAAGCTGGCCGGCATAGGAGAATCGCCATTATTGGTCACTTTTGCTTCGATAGTTAAACTATTTTCTTTCAATCGATAGTCGATATCAAGCGTAAAAGGGAACGGATACACAGCCAGCGTTTCCGAATCATCTTTTAATCGGAAACAGGCATGATCGGCCTCAATAACAATCGGCTCAAAAGCTTTCCGGCGAGCAAAACCATGACGCGGAAGTTCATAGCTTTTATCGCCCAAGCGATAATGATTTTGAACCAAAGTGCCGACAATCGGGAAGAGGAAAGGGGCATGGCCGCTCCATATTTCAGGATTTCCGTCCCATAGCCATTGCTGGCCATCGGCATCTTCGATGCGTTGCATTTCGGCACCCGATGTCGAGATATCGAGTGTCAATGAATTATTTTTTATAGTGATAATCTTGCTCATGGGCGGTTTTTATCGCATTTTTTTTCAGAGAACGCCATTTTTTATCGCAATATCGACCTCAAATGCAGGAATATTCGAATAGAAAGCAATGACGGGCTTGCTCTTGGGGAAACTATTGTTATAGACCTCGCCAAAAGATTTTATTTGCGGGCGTGGCGGAAATGGTAGACGCGCTGGATTTAGGTTCCAGTATCGCAAGATGTGGGGGTTCAAGTCCCTTCGCCCGCACCATCCCATTCACTGTTCAGAGGTTTTCCTTCTGAAGAGCGTTTGCTCCGAATCTTCGGGGCAGATATTATTTGGCTTTAAGCAGAATTCAGAAATAAAGGTTCGTTACGAGATGGAAACTGTCGAAACGTTAAATGAAGGCCTGAAGCGGAACTACACGCTGACTATTACGGCAGATGAGATCCGTAAAAGAATCGATCAGGAAGTCGCCGATACGGCACCTCGCGTTAATATGCCCGGTTTTCGTCCCGGGAAAGTGCCAGCAAAACTGGTTAACAAAATGTATGGTGCTTCTTTGGCACAAGATGCCTTGAACAAAGCCCTTCAGGAAGGCGTTCAGAAATTACTGAGTGACAAAGGTGAAAAGCCGGCCATGCAGCCTGAAGTCGAACTGACTGAAGGTTATGAGCTGGGTAAAGATGCCGAGCTAAAGGTTAAATTTGAAATTTTGCCAGAAGTGCCTGAAATTTCTTTCGATGATCTGAAGCTGGAACGTTTGACGGTCGAAGCTGATAATGCTGTGATCGATGAGAAAATCAAAGAATTCGCAGAACATCAGAAAAGCTTTGATGATTCGGAAAAAGATCACAAAGCTGAAAATGGTGACCTCGTCGTTGTCGATTTCGTTGGTAAAGTTGATGGCGAAGCCTTTGAGGGTGGCACCGGCTCGGATATGAGCGTCGAACTGGGCGCTGGTCAGTTTATTCCGGGTTTTGAAGAGCAGTTGGTCGGTGCAAAACAGGGCGAAAGCCGCGTTTTAAAAGTAACCTTCCCTGAAGATTATTCGGTTCCCTATCTGAAAGGCAAAGACGCCGAATTCGACGTCACTGTCAGCGATGTTCGGGTTCCACGCAAAGCTGAAGTCAATGATGACTTCGCGAAATCCCTTGGCCTTGAAAGCCTCGATCAGCTCCGTGATCTGATGAAAGGTCAGATTGAACAGGAATTAAATGGTCTGACGCGCACGCATATGAAGCGTAAGCTGTTGGATCAGTTGGCTGATAGCTATAGCTTTGAAGTCCCGAGCCAGATGGTAGAAGCTGAATTCAACCAGATTTGGCGTCAGCTGGAACATGCTGCCAGCCATGAAGAAGATTCTGAAGCTGCTTTGGCTGAAATGGAAAAAGAACGCGATGAATATCGCGCGATTGCAGAACGTCGTGTTCGTCTTGGACTGGCTCTTTCTGATATCGGTGCCAAAAACAATGTTGAAGTAAGCCAGAACGAAATGAATATGCTCATTTCTCAGGCTGCACAGCGTTATAACCCAGCCGATCGTCAGCGTTTTGTTGAATATCTGCGTCAGGATCCGATGATGGCTGCACAACTTCGTGCGCCGCTTTATGAAGATAAAGTTGTCGATATCCTGTTTGAAAAAGCCAACATCACGGATCGTGCTGTTACGCGGGAAGAATTAGAAGCCGCTATTGAAGCTGAAGAAGACAGCATCGGTAAGCATGATCACGACCATGATCATAAAGAAAAGGCTTCTGACAAACCCAAGGCTAAAAAAGCAGCGGCTCCTAAAAAGAAAGCCGCTCCTAAAAAGAAAGCGGCACCTAAAGCCGAAAAGAAATCTTCTGACGAGTAAGGAAGGTTTCAGACAAGGTGCTGCCTGAAACAAAACCGGCTACTTTGAAAGTAGCCGTGTTGTTACCCTGTCATAACGAAGAAGCTGCCATCGGTAAAACGGTGGCAGCTTTTCGTCATGTTCTGCCTGATGCAGATATCTATGTTTATGATAATAACAGCACGGATAACACGATTGCGATTGCGCGACAGCATCACGCCATTACGCGTTCGGAAAGGTTGCAAGGGAAGGGACATGTTGTTCGACGGATGTTCGCTGATATTGATGCTGATATTTATATCCTTGCTGACGGTGATGCGACTTACGATGCCTCTGCTGCTCCCAAAATGGTGAAAATGCTTTGTGAGCAGGGACTGGATATGGTGGTCGGAATTCGACAATCTATTTCTGACCAAGCCTATCGTCTGGGACATCAATTCGGTAATCGTGTTCTCAATGGTATTTTAGCTTGGCTGTTTGGCCGTAATTTTACAGATATCCTTTCCGGCTATCGGGCTTTTTCAAAACGCTTTGTGAAAAGCTTTCCTGTTTTAAGCACTGGCTTTGAAATTGAGACAGAAATAAGCGTTCACGCTTTGGCTTTACAAATGCCGGTTGCCGAGATTGAAACGCGTTACAGTGCCCGCCCAGAGGGGTCTTTTTCAAAATTATCAACTTATCGGGATGGCTGGCGTATTCTCTTGACGATTATGTCGCTTTTCAGACTAGAACGCCCGATGCTGTTTTTTAGTGTTATTGGTATTTTTCTGGCGATTATAGGTATCGGATTGGCTGTGCCTTTGATGATTACCTATTGTCACACGGGATTAGTTCCAAGATTGCCGACAGCTTTACTTTCAACCGGCCTCGTCATTCTTTCCAGTCTTTCATTTGCCTGTGGTATCATACTGGATACAGTGACTGGAGT
>NZ_JAIWON010000037.1 GCF_020216885.1 Zymomonas sp.
TATTATCCCGATTGCTTCCTATTCCTCTTTTTTCGGATAAGACGCTGTTTGGGATCTGTTTTATAGCTGAATGTTGAAAACCACCCTATCGTAACGGTAATCCTGTTCAAAGGAATGATATGAGCTCGGATAAGGCTTCTTCCTTGGCGTCTATTGGACGCGCAATGCGTTTACCTTTGTTAGGGGCGGTTCTTCTGGCGGCTGCAGGAACCACTTTGGCTTTGGCGGGGACGTCTTCCCCTGCAAGATTGGCGCAGTCTCCTGAAAAGTTCTTGGCCGATAATGAACATCATAAGGGCGTGCAAAAAACGCCTTCCGGCTTGCAATATAAAATCATCAAAAAAGGCAAGGGTGTCCAACCGAAAATCAATGACATGGTCTCTGTCGAATATCAGGGTAGCCTGACTGACGGAACTGTCTTTGATTCGACCGATCGTAATGGCGGCGCTCCGGTTATGATGCCAGTTGCAAGAGTTATCCCCGGTTTTTCCGAGGCTTTGCAATTGATGCAGCAAGGCGGTGAATATCGTTTCTGGATTCCTCCCCAGCTTGGCTATGGCGCTGAAGGGGCAGGAGGTGTCATTCCTCCTAATGCTGTTCTTATTTTTGATGTGAAGCTGGTCTCGGTTGTGCCAGCGCCGCCAGCCGATGCGGCGAGCCTACCTTCAATACAATAAACACAGCTAACAAATCACGCTGCAAAGCCGGACTATTTTACCAATCCGGCCATGCCTTTATAGTCATGCTTTGAAAGCGGTGAGGCTATTCCTCGTCTTTGTTTCTGTTGTTCAGCATGAATTGTTTGACGTGATTGCGTTGCTGATGCTCTTCGCGCTCTGTGACGATTTTTGAATATTCTTCCAAAGAAACTTTTGCGATAGCGACCAAGGGATCGGCTAAGGCCAGCCCCATAATGCCGAACAGCGCGCCTAATAAAATCTGGGCGCCTAATTCCAGAGCAGGCGGCAAGTTAACAGAGCGCCGCGCTACAATCGGAACAATCAGATAGCCATCAATGGTCTGAACAATAGCATAGACGCCCATTGCCCAAAGTCCTGTCTGAACATTTTGACTAAAACCTACCAGACAAATTAACAGGCCAGAAATCAGCGCGCCGATATTCGGTAAGAAAGCTAATAATCCAGTCAACAGGCCTAAAAGCGTCGCCATAGGCACGCCTGTTGCCAAAAGCAGTAACCAAGTCCCGACGCCTTCAATGGCCATACCCAGAAGGCGGCCAGCCATCAGCCGCCGTAGGTTATTATTGGCAATGTTAAAAATCCGGTAAAAATCCGGACGTTTCGCAATCGGTATCATCCATGCAAAACCCCTTTCGTAAAGATGGGGTTCAATAGCAACAAAGATACCAATAACCATAATCATTGCCCCGCCAGAGACTGCGCCAAGGGCATTTCCGACGAAAGCACTCACTTCACCGAAAGACCCAAAGAGTCGTTGGGCGATATCGCTGCTGGAGACGTGGGGCGACATCAGGCCATTACTAACCAACCAGTCGCGAATATTGATAAATTGGGTCGTTAAAGTAGCCTGCAAGGCATCTAACTGACCACCTAATTGGTAAACAGCGAGATACAAGGTGAAAGCTAGGAAAATAGCCACACAGATACAGACAATGGCTAATCGGTATCCTCGGCCTATTTTTAGAACACGCCCCAATAATCGGGTGCCGTCATCCAAGAGAGAAGCGAAAACCAAACCAGCAATAATTAAAAGTATCGGTTGGATAAGGAGGCAAAGCAATGCCGTGCCTCCTGCCATAGAAATCCAAACCGCTGCCTTTTTAAATTCCCGCGCTGTAAAATCATGAAAGAGATCACTGGGACCGGGCTTTTCCGGTGGCCGCTTCTTTGTTTCCGGCATTTAAAAACCTTATGGTTTGGCTTCGGTAGGGTGCAGATTAAGACCACTTCTGCCGCTACGGAAAGATTTGAACCAGCTAAGCGGATTCCAGATTTTAGCAGAACCGTCCAAGGAGAAAGTGATAAATTCAGCTCGACCGCCTAAACTCTCAATAGGAACGGGGCCGCCCAATCCATGTTCTTCCAAGGGAAAACGACTATCTGCTGATTGATCGCGGTTATCACCCATCAGGAAAACATAACCTTCCGGTATTGTCACCGGTCCATAGTCATCAGCCTGTGGAATGTAACCTAAATCCAAAGTTTCATAACGAACGCCATTCGGAAGGGTTTCCTCGATGCGGGGCATTTTACAATAACGCCGTCCATCTTGACCGGTAACCTGTTCCATAGCGAGATAGCCATTATTTTCACAAGGCATATTCTGATCAATCGGAATCATTGCCGGAGACATCATTCTCCGCTTAACGGGCTTACCGTTAATAATCAAAATCCCGTTTTCGACTGAAAGGGTGTCGCCCGGTAAACCAATAACCCGTTTGATATAATCGCTTTTCTGGCCGCGTGGCACAACAATAACAACATCGCCCCGTTTTGGCATATGCCCGAACAGGCGGCCATGAAAAAACGGCAAAAAATGAAAAATCGGCGAAGCGTAAGACCAGCCATAAGGATATTTGGAAACAACCAGACGATCCCCGTTTAACAAGGTCGGCATCATCGATTCTGACGGGATATAGAAAGGTTTGACAATAAAGCTCTGAACGATACCGACTAAAAGTAAAATGTAAAAAATACCTTTAATCTCATGCCATAAACTGAATTTTTTAGGCATGTCTTCTTGTGACTGATTCATGTCGTCACTGTCTAAACTTTTATCTTGATTCATTCAGGCTTTTACCTTTTTGAGCCAGTTTATTCTGACTTTGACTATATCGTTTTAATTATGCAGGACAGGCTTCTATTACAACGAAAGCCAAAGCCCAAGGATGATCATCACT
The DNA here is from genome assembly GCF_020216885.1 of Zymomonas sp. Taxonomy (GTDB): domain Bacteria; phylum Pseudomonadota; class Alphaproteobacteria; order Sphingomonadales; family Sphingomonadaceae; genus Zymomonas. The sequence continues at coordinate 2,882 of NZ_JAIWON010000037.1, forward strand.
TAAACTAAGGTGAATAGAAAGGGTATGCCTTGGCGGTTTCTTTTCCTCAAGTAAAAGCGCAGCCTTTCCCGATATATTCACTTTGGGTGCGCCTAAAGAATCATTCGATATGCTGATATCTTGAAAAGAAATCGAATGGCGAAAGCCGGTTCCTAACGCTTTGACAAACGCTTCTTTTGCAGCAAAGCGTTTGGCAAAAAAGGCCGCTTTTGTCATTGAAAAAGCAGAAGAGGCTTCAATTTCTTCACAAGAAAACAGGCGTTTTATAAAACGCCCGCTTTCTTTTTTACCAAGAATGGTCGTGATACGATCAATATTACAAAGATCGGTGCCGATCCCGATGATCATAAAGCGATATGCTTGACCAGAAAATCGACCTTGTCTTCAGCGCGGGCGGCATCCATTAAATAGCGCATCCGCTTGATACTGGCTTCAAGTCCGATAAAAATCGCCTCGCCGATCAGGAAATGACCGATATTCAATTCGGCAATTTCTTCCAAAGCGGCAATCGGTATCACATTTTCATAAGTGAGACCGTGACCGGCATGCACCTCGATATTGAGGCTTTTTGCCAGCTTGGCCGCTTGTTCAATGCGGATTAGCTCGGCCGCCAGTTCTTCATTAACGCTATTGGCATAATGGCCGGTATGCAATTCGATAACCGGCACATTCAAAGCCTTAGCTGCTTTGATCTGGGTTTCATCCGGTTCGATGAACAAACTGACCCGAATACCTGCGGCCAACAATTTCGCAACAATCGGCTTTAAGCTGTCAATCTGGCCTGCGGCATCAAGACCGCCTTCGGTTGTTTGTTCTTCCCGTTTTTCAGGCACCAGACAGACCGCATGGGGGCGATGCTGAAGCGCGATTTCTAGCATTTCTTCGGTGGCGGCCATTTCCAGATTAAGGGGCAGCGTAATGCCTTTTTCAAGATTAACCAGATCGTCATCGCTAATATGACGGCGGTCTTCCCGAAGATGGGTCGTAATCCCATCGGCACCCGCATGTGCGGCCAGTTGGGCTGCTCTTACGGGATCAGGATGGGTTCCACCGCGTGCATTGCGAATAGTGGCAACATGGTCAATATTGACCCCAAGCCTTATTCTTTTGGTCATTTCGTCCTCTTGAGCCTTGTTTTAAGCGGGCTTGGCCCGGCTACCGGGTTTTACCGCAGGAATCGCGGCCAGTTCCGGGGGAAGCTCATCGACAGCATAGGTCGGGACATCCAGTTTCAGCAAGGGGAAGAAAGGCACATCAAAAGCGGCCTTGCCATTGGAACGGTCAACCAAGGAAGCCGCTGCGATCACTTTCCCGCCCGCTTTTTCAATGGCATGGATCGTTTCACGAGAAGACAAGCCGGTGGTGACAACATCTTCGACCATCAGGATTTTTTGACCTTTGCTAATCGAAAAACCGCGACGCAGTTCAAAAACACCGGTCGGGCGTTCCATGAACATGGCATCCACATTCAAAGCGCGGGCGACTTCCTGACCGATAATGATGCCGCCCATGGCGGGTGAGATAACGGCTGATATTTCCTGTTTCAGATCATCTGGAATCCGCGAAACCAGAGCAGAGGCCAGACGGCCAGCCCGTGCCGGATTCATCAAAACGCGGGCGCATTGCAAATAACGCGGCGATCTTAAACCGGATGAAAGGATAAAATGGCCTTCCAACAAGGCACCTGCATCACGGAATTCAGCTAATATCTCTGCATCTGTCATGTTCGATCTTTCGTTAGAGGTCATCGGACGAAGCCGGAAGGGTTATCGTTCCTGTTTCTTTTCTACTAGCCTTTTCCTGTAACGGATGTCTATTTCTTCGCAAGATCAAGCTGTTATTTTGTCTTGGGCGGGTGATTGACAATTTACCTTTGAATTAGACGGGGCAGGGGTTGGCAATTCTTTTTCTTTCCCCACATAAATATCAAAGAAACCGGCAAGAAAAAGGACGCTGATTGTGTCAACCTTAGGACTAAGCAGCGCTGATCAAAAAGCGATTGAAAATTTTCGGCAGCAAGCGGTAGAGCCTTCTGAAACAAAGTTGGTCTTGCTGTATTTTTCTGCCACATGGTCGAACGCTTGCAAAAGCTTCGGATCGATGCTGGCTAATATTGCCAAAAGCTATGCTTCAAAAGGCGTTGTCGTTACGTCATTTGATATTGACCAAAATAAAATCATCGCCGATCAATTACGGGTTCAATCGGTTCCAACCCTTTATGCGTTATTTCAAGGACAGTTAGTCGCTGACCTTACGCCTGCGAATGGTGAGGCACAGCTTCAACAAGCCTTGGATCAATTACTGACACAATTACCGATCGCTGCCGAGGCCGCAGGCGAAGAAGATATCGAGCAAATCCTTGAATCGGGTAACAAGGCCTTGGATGACAATGACGCTGAACAAGCTGTCACTCTTTTGGGGCAAGCCTATGACCTCAAACCGGAAGATGTTGCGGTGACAGGGGCTTATGCACGGGCGTTGATTTTGGCTGGCGATATAAAAAAGGCCGAGGCTTTACTCTCTACCTTACCGGAAGACATGAAAGGCAAGCCGGAAATTCATCGGGCAGAAGCGGCGCTATCTTTGGCAAAACAGGCGGATTCTGTTAATCTTGATCAACTTGAAAATCTCCGCGCCAAGGTAGAAAATTATCCTGATGATGATGAAGCCCGTTTCGCATTGGCTTGTGATCTGATAGCGGTCGGTAATCGGGATAGTGCGGCTGATCAGCTATTGGCTATTCTGGCACATAATCGTGACTGGAATGAAGGGGCAGCCCGCACTAAACTTCTTCAACTTTTTGAGGTTGTTGGCATTGAAGACCCTTGGGTTTCAGCCCAGCGGCGGCGCTTGTCAGCTATATTATTTCGCTAATGACTATAAACAGTTTTACAATACCTATTTTCCCATTGCCGGGGATTGTTTTGTTCCCGCGTTCGATTTTGCATCTGCATGTTTTTGCCTTGCCTTACCGGACGCTGGTTTCAAATGCGCTGGTTCGTGATCGCAGAATAGGCATTATCCAGCCAAAATTGGGGGTAGGAGAAAGCCTGAAACGCGAAACGCCGCTTTATTCTGTCGGCAGCATTGGTCAGATCGTCGAGGCAGAAGCCTTGGATGACGGTTGTTTTAATCTGGTGCTGGAAGGTATCAGTCGTTTTAACCTGATCCGCGAAGTTGAGTCAGATACGCCTTTCCGTCAGGTCGAGGCGAGTTTTGAGGGGTTTGATGACAAGAAGCTGCCGAAAACCTTGGATCTGGCACAGCGTTGCCAGATAGAAGAGCGAGCGCATTGGTTTGCTCAAACGCAAGGCTTGAATATCGATTGGCAATCCGCTGACCAACTGGATGACGAATCTTTGATGAATAACATCATCCAGCTTTCGCCTTTTGATACCGGCATCAAACAAGCCCTATTAGAAAGCACTGACCTGACAGAGCGAGCAGAGCTTTTGATGAGCGCTCTTAATTTCTTTGGTCACCAACAGGGTGAGGATCGAAAAATAACGCTTCACTAAAAAGAAACCGGCCTGAATAGTATCAAGGCCGGTTTTTTGTTTCTAAAGGCTATTACCCGTTAACAGTCGGGGTAATTTCCCATTGTCGCCTCGCGCCTCGGCTAAGAAAAAGTTTTTGATAAAGCCCATATTGTTAATGGCCTTGAAACCGACCCGTCGGGCGAAAGAGGCCAGTTTCCCCGGAACAGCAAAAATGCGGACAAGAGCATCGGTGCCAGCTGCAATCGCGAAATTGTCAAGGCTGCGCCAACGGGCATAGCGTTCCAATAATATGGCATCGCCTAGATCCATGCCAAGCCGTCGTCCTTCAACCAATATTTCCGTTAAAGCCGCCACATCCCGTAATCCCAGATTTAGACCTTGTCCGGCGATGGGATGGATGCCATGGGCGGCATCCGCAATCAAAGCCAGCCTTAGATCAGTCATTTTCGAGGTGAACTGGAAGGAAAGGGGGTAAGCCGTCGGATGGGATGCGAAATCCAGCTTTCCTAATATGCCGCCTGTCAATCGGGTTACTTCGGCAAAAAACGGGCGTTCGGGTAAATTTTTGACAGCTTCTGCTTCTTCCCTCGGCACTGTCCAAACCAAAGCGGAACGATGGCGGCCTTCTTGATCTTGCATCGGTAAAAGAGCCACGGGACCTTTGGGATAAAAGATTTCATGAGCGATATGATGATGCGGCTTTTCGTGGAATAACGTGCAGATTACCGCTGCATGATTATAATTCCATCCCGTTAAATTGATACCCGCCGCTTGTCTGGTCGGTGAAGCCCGCCCTTCTGCCCCGACAAGCAGAGACGCCGTTATTTTTCGGCCATCGGCTAAGGTAGCCGAAACACCATCGTTGCGGCGTTCTGTTTCCACCGCATGAGCGGGTTGCAACAAAGTGACATGCTTGGCAGCCAAAGTCGCTTCATAAAGCGCCTGCCTGAGATAGCGATTTTCCAGCATATAGCCGGAAGGATTATCTTTCGAGGATTCAAAGCAAAGATCGGGTGTTTTTAATTGATCGCTGGTTCTGACCGTGTGGATAGGGCAGCCTTTGCCTTCAAGGCTTTCTTTCAGGCCGATGGCTTCCAATAATTTCCAGCAAGAGCTAGCGATGGCGGTCGTCCGTCCATCATAACCCTTTTCCAACATTCTGATAGGGTCGGATGTATCGACCACAATGGAGCTAATATTATAGCGGTCAAGGGCTACTGCCAAGGTCATACCGGCAAAACCGCCACCTAATATTAAAACATCCGCTTTTAAATGCATGGCGATTTCTCCTGCTGCCTCTTCCTGATCTATTCAAACCGATTTTATATAAAACAGCCCGATTTCTGAATAGAGGGCGGCCTGTTCATTATATCCAGAATATAGTAAGGAAATTTATTCTAAAATGATATTTCTATCAGGTTACATCATTCGCAATTGAAAAGATCGGGGTTAAATTCACCTATGGCAACAGGCATCATTTCCGAAATAACCGGATCGGAATGGCAAGCAAAGATGCGTTATTTTATGACACGCTCTGCCTGCTTTATTGTGGCTGTTGCTTTATTTGCCAGCACTGTTTTTCTTTTTGCTGCCTTGATGGGCTATAATTCAACCGACCCTGCTTTTAATACAGCGGCGGCAGGGCCTGCCCGTAATATTACCGGTGATGTCGGGGCGTGGTTTTCCGATTTCTTGCTAAGTTTTATCGGATTGCCGGTGCTGTTAGTTCTACCGCCGATGTTGGTAACCGCTTTCCGTCTTTGGCGGCATGTGCAGCAAGAACGTCCTTTCCGTCATTTGGTATTGATGGTTCTAGGTGTAATGCTGGTATCAGCTGCTGCCGGTTTGATGAGTGATAGCCAAAGTGGCCTGCCTGCCGGATGGGGTGGTGGCGTTGGTTTGTTGAGCAATGCGACCATTCATAAAATACAGTCGTTTTTTTCTCCAGCGGTCTCATCGGCTGTCCATGCCGTTTCTTTTTGCCTTTTTCTTGTAGGGGGCGGCGCGCTCTGGCTATGGGGACTGGGTTTTGATGCCTATGAAAAGGCCGTTTTAAACCGAATTTTTTCCCGCTTGCGCTTTTCTTCGAGAAAAAGCGAAAAGCAAAAAAACTCAGGAAAAAGCAGCCAACCCGTTTCCTCTAGTCGCGTGGTAACCAGAGAAAATACGGTTTCTCCGGCGGTTGAAAACGCAAATGTCGAGCCAATGACGTCTGTTGAAGAGGTTGAGGCCTTAGACATCCTCGAAGAGGATATTGTCGAAAAATCGGAATCTCGCCCAATCATCACGACTTATTCGCCCAAGATAGATTCCAGCGATCCTGCCAAAAGAAAGACCGTTCACGAACAGACCAATTATGCTTTACCTTCGATCGACTTTTTGCAGGAAATTGCGGCACATGCCGTCCATGCGGTCGATCATGATGCCTTAGAACGGAATGCACGGTTATTGGAAACTGTGCTTCAGGATTTCCATGTCCGTGGTCAGATTGTCGAAATTCGTCCTGGGCCTGTTGTGACCATGTATGAGCTGGAGCCGGATGCCGGTATCAAAGCCAGCCGCGTTATTGCCTTGGCCGATGATATTGCCCGTTATATGTCAGCGGAATCGGCGCGTATCGCGGTTATTCCGGGACGGACGGTTATCGGTATTGAATTGCCTAATCCTAAAAGAGACATGGTCTCTTTGCGGGAATTGGTCGGTTCCGAAGTCTATGACAACCAACAAGGCTCTTTACCTCTTATTCTGGGTAAAAATATTGCCGGTGATCCGGTTATTACCGATCTTGCGCCTATGCCTCATCTGTTGGTCGCTGGTACCACGGGTTCTGGTAAATCGGTCGGCATCAACTGCATGATTTTATCGCTGTTATACCGTCTTACCCCCGACCAATGCCGGATGATTATGATCGATCCAAAGATGCTGGAATTGTCGATCTATGACGGTATTCCTCATCTGCTTTCCCCTGTTGTTACCGAACCTGCCAAAGCTGTTCGGGCATTGAAATGGGCGGTTGAACAAATGGAAGAACGCTATCGCATGATGGCGTCTGCTGGCGTTCGTGGCCTTGCCGGTTTTAACCAGAAGGTAAAAGAAGCGCAGGCACGCGGCGAAGCGCTTAGCCGCAAGGTTCAAACCGGATATGACAAAGTCAGCGGTCAGCCGATTTACGAAGATGAAACCTTGGAATATGAGCCTTTGCCTCAAATCGTTATCGTGGTCGATGAATTGGCTGATTTGATGATGACCGCGGGTAAAGAGGTTGAATATCTTATCCAGCGCTTGGCACAAAAAGCCCGTGCTGCCGGTATTCATCTTATCATGGCGACCCAGCGACCTTCTGTTGATGTTATTACGGGGGTTATCAAGGCCAACTTGCCGACCCGTATCAGCTTTCAGGTAACGTCAAAAATCGACTCTCGCACCATCTTGGGCGAGCAGGGGGCAGAGCAGCTTTTGGGCAAGGGTGATATGCTTTATATGCCCGGCGGCAAACAGGTCTTACGTGTCCATGGACCTTTTGTGAGTGATGGCGAGGTTCAGGCGGTTGCTGATCATTGGCGTGAACAAGGCACGCCTGATTATATTTCATCCGTTACGGAAGAACCGGCTGATGGCG
>NZ_JAIWON010000038.1 GCF_020216885.1 Zymomonas sp.
GCTATAAGCTTGAAGGTCAGCCAGATGGTGATCACGATCCTGAAACAAAACGCTATCGCGATGCGGTTCAGCTTGTGGTTGAAAGCCGGAAAGCCTCGACCAGTTGGCTGCAACGGCAATTACGGGTCGGTTATAATAATGCTGCCCGTCTGATTGAACGGATGGAGAAAGAAGGCATTGTTTCGGCGGCCGATCATGTCGGTCGTCGGGAGGTGTTAATTCAGGCGGATGAACTGGTTTCATTGCTGTAATCAATTAACCTTCAGTTCACCTGAATTCTGCTCATGAACGAAAAATATAAAGTGTTTAACCCGCTATCCGCCTTTTATTGGTGAAGGATTATTCAAACGTGGAAGATTCCATTCTGGCAAAATCAAAAGGCTGTTTTTGTAAGGCTGTAGCTGCCGCGTTTCTATCGACAGCCCTCTGTCTGCCCGCTTTTCCGGCGATAGCGGCTCCGGCTGGTGATGCCTCTTCTACTATTTTTCCCCAGATACAAAAACATCTGCGGGAAGTCGCAACGATGACCGCCCATTTCGTTCAGGTTGACCGGAATGGTCAGGCTTTGGATGGCAGTTTGACCCTAAAAAAACCGGGTTTAATCCGTTTCCAATATCAAAAAGATGTGCCTTTACTGGTCGTCGGGGATGGCAAAGCCTTGGTGATGATAGATTATTCAGTAAGGCAGGTTTCCCGCTGGCCGATTGGGGATTCGCCCCTTTCTATCTTGATTGATCCGTCGAAAGATATCGCAAGCTATGCGACTTTGACCTCAGATGATGGCAAAAATATTGTCATCACCGGACATGATCCGAAGCATCCCGATTTTGGCACGATCGCTATCAATTTTCAGCGCGACAAATCAGCTCCCGCGCAGTTAATGTTGATGGGATGGACGGTTATTGATGCCCAGAATAACCGATCTCAAATCATTTTGTCCGAGCAAAAATTTAATCAGCCGGTTTCCAATAATATGTTTCGCTGGAATGACCCCCGCGGTAATAATGGCCCTCGTTAAGGGGGCTATCTTTTAAAGAGAAAAGAATAGGTTCTCCGAATATCATTTCTGATTTTGGAGAGGCCATTGACAACCGCATTGACGGGGGCTGAGATAAGGCCTTTTCTGTGCTGATTAACAACGGGTTTCATCGCGTAGCTTTCCTGTATCCTGTCAGAATGAACCGTTTGGGGCACCAATTGAAAATCCCTGAATAAAAAAGCATGTAGCTTATCTTTCAGGATTTTAAATTCCCTGTTGTTTTCGAGATCAAAAAAGTTACCAAAATGGCCATATAATTTTTTAATATTGTGGCGGGTATGATTGGGCTCTTTCTCAATTTTATTGGCCAGATGATAAAGGATTCTACCCCGACAATAGTCTTTATTCTCGATAAGAATATCGACCATATTCAAAAGTATATTTTTTATTTCGGTCGTGGTTTTTATTTTCATATTTTTCCCGTTTATTTTTTATCCATAAAAATATTCATGTTTTTATTTAAAAATAAACATTATTTTTCAAATAGTAAAAATATAATAAAATTATTTCATTTTCGTTTATTTTTTAAAAATAAATATATTTAATATGAAAATTGACCATCCTCAAATCTTGTTCTTATATTTTGCCACTTTTAATAAATGAATCCAAGCCTCTTTATTAGTTTATTAAAACTTGTCTGCGACTATTTATATTTTTGAAATTAGAAATCTTATTTCAAGATATTTTTATATTATTTTTGCGTAAAAATTCAAATGACATATATTAACGGCATATTTGATACAAATTTAAATAAAAAAATGTATTTTATTCATCTTAGTGACAGCTTCAAAGGTGTAATGATTTTTTCGTGGCTCAATATGCTGGCAGAATTTTCCCCCCTGTTGTCTGTCAGCTCAAGCCATCTCGCGTGACCAATATTAGGTCAGCCCTCGCTTCACGCCCCCGAAGCGAGGGCCTTTTTTTGTCTTAGTGAGAAGAAACATCGGAATATCCGCTTGCTAGGCAGCTATTTCCTATGCTTAACTCATGACCTTTTTAGCTAGATACTTGCAGGGAAAGACCATTTTTTCCGTAAAATGGCATTCTTGTGGGTCGTTTATCGGTCATAAATGGCAGGAAATATTTTGCGTATTGTCTCATGGAATATCAATTCAGTGCGCGCCCGATTGGCGCATGTTGAACGTTTCTTAAAAGAAGAGCAGCCGGATATTCTCTGCTTGCAAGAAACCAAGGCCACGAACGGCGTTTTTCCCTCCCGTTTTTTCTATGATCTTGGCTATATTCATCAGGCTGTCCACGGTCAGCCCGGTTATAATGGCGTTGCCATTCTGAGCCGAGTGGCCTTTTCTCCTGCAGAAATCACTAGCCATGATTGGCAAAATAATCAGGAAGCCCGCCATATCGGTATTACCTTGGAAAACGGGGTGCGGCTGGAGAATGTCTATATTCCGGCAGGTGGTGATATCCCTGATCGTGATCTTAACCCAAAATTCGGTCAGAAGCTCGATTTTATCAGCCGAATGATTGAATGGTCATCGCATTTGGAACAGCCGACTATTCTGGTTGGGGATTTTAATATCGCCCCGCTAGAATCCGATGTCTGGAGCCATAAACAGCTTTTAAAAGTCGTCAGCCATACCCCGATAGAAGTCGATCATCTTTCCCGCTTGCAAATCAGTCACAACTGGATTGATCTGGGTCGTCATTTTTATCCGGCACCGGAACGCTTATATACATGGTGGAGCTATCGCTCGAAAGACTGGACAAAGTCGGATCGAGGGCGACGCCTCGATCACATGTGGGCAAGTCCCAGCCTCGTCGATCATTTGGTCAGTCACAAGGTATACGAATCCTGTCGGAGTTGGATAAAGCCTTCGGATCATGTGCCTTTACTTACGGAGTTTTCTTTTCATGGTTGAGGATCGTAAAGCGATAGTCATAGCACAGGCGATAGATGCCTTGCGGCGGGGTTGGCCGATTTCGATCTCTGATCAAGGCGAAGTTCTAAGCCTGTTGGCAGTTGAACGTGCTGACGACCATCGGCTCAAGGTTTTTGACCCTGATCAGACGGCTGGTATTTTACTGTCTGCGGCAAGAGCGGCTATCTTGAATCTTGCCAATGACAAAGAGGCCGCTACGCCCGATCAACCTGTCACCTTGGCAAGAACGCCTTGGATAGATTGTGCTTCTGCCTTGGCTTTGGCCGATCCTTCTATGGATCTGGAAATGCCGATGAAGGGGCCTTTCAAGGTTAAAAAAACCGTTGTAAAGGCGGCAGCCACTTCGGCTTTGGAATTGGCTAGAATGGCAGGATTACTTCCGGCTTTCTTCGTTCAGGAAGGTCAATCTGAACAATCGCTTTTGACTGTTCCCGCACAAGATATTGTCGATTTTTTCCAAGGTCAGGGCGTTTATATCGCCGCAAGAGCGCGGTTGCCGATTGCCTTGGGCGATCATGGTAAAGCCATTGAAAATAGCCAGATCGTTGCATTCAGAAATGATGCCGATGCCGTAGAGCATGTTGCGGTGATTATCGGCCATCCTGATGGCCAACCGCCCGTTGTCCGATTGCATAGCGAATGTCTTACCGGCGATGTTTTTGGCTCGTTGAAATGTGATTGTGGCCCCCAGCTCCATCAGGCTTTAAGGATTATGGATGAATCCGGCTATGGTATCTTGCTTTATTTGCGACAGGAAGGGCGTGGTATTGGGCTGATCAATAAATTACGTGCCTATAGCTTGCAAGATCAGGGTTTTGATACAGTAGATGCCAATGTCCGCTTGGGCTTTGTCAATGATGCCCGCGATTTTCGGCTGGCTGCCCAGATGCTAGGTGAATTAGAAATAAAACAAATCCGTTTGCTAACCAATAACCCCGACAAGGTAGAAGGGTTAAAAAAGGCCGGTATCGATGTGATCGAACGATTGCCATTAAAGATTAAACCGAATCCCCATAATCAGGCCTATCTTGAAACCAAGCGCGATCGTAGCGGTCATCAATTATAACGGTGAAAATATTTAAATAGGGCAGAATTTATGACTTATCAAATAGGCGATAGCGCTATTTATGGAAGAGGCTATTATTCTTTTTAGCTCTAAACGGTTTAAAATAAGGCTATCGTCTGTTCGTATGCTCTGATCGGTCACTTTCAAAAGAAGGTTGCCGTTATCAAAGTGTAGTTATTACGGCTTATCGACCAAATAAGTATCACCCCAATTTTTGAGCGCCATTATAATAGGTTCAAGACTGCGCCCCCGTTCGGATAAACTATATTCCACCTTCGGTGGGATGACGGGGTAAATTTTTCGGATAATCAGCTCATTTTTTTCTAATTCCCGTAATTGCTTAGTCAACATACGTTGTGTGATATCAGGAAAACGCCGACGTAATTCATTGAAACGTAAAGTTTTTTCAAAAAGATGGTAAAGGATAACACCTTTCCATTTGCCATCAATCAAATTAAGCGTCCCTTCGACAGGGCAACCGGCATTACATTCAAAATTTTGATGTCGGATACGAGGCATGGCATTTCCTTTTACAGTATCATTTTGGATACTATAGGCCTTTTATGTGCGTTCTTGTTCTTTTTCACAATAGTCGAGATATTGATAACCTTAAACCATAAAAGGGAGCTGATTATGCGTGCTATAGGTTATCAAAAACCGTTACCCATCACTGAATCTGCGGCATTGGTCGATATTGACATCCCTAAACCGAAACCCCAAGGCCGCGATTTATTAGTCGAAATAAAAGCCATTTCTGTTAATCCCGTCGATACCAAAGTCAGACAGAAAATTTCTCCGAAAGCCGGTGAAGAATGGAAAATTTTGGGATGGGATGCGGCCGGTATTGTTGTCGAAACAGGAAGCAATGCCGAACTATTTAAAGTCGGTGACGAAGTTTTTTATGCAGGTGCTTTCGGTCGCTCTGGTAGTAATGCAGAATTTCAGTTGATGGATGAACAACTGGTTGGTCAAAAACCGAAAAGTCTTAATTGGGCAGAAGCCGCCGCCTTGCCCTTAACTGCGCTGACGGCTTGGGAAGTCTTATTCGATCGGCTTCATATCCATGAGCCTGTGGCCGGAATAAAACCCGTTATTTTGATTATTGGCGGCGGTGGTGGGGTTGGCTCGATCGCTATTCAGCTAGCCCGCCAGTTAAGTGATGCTACTATTATTGCTACTGCTTCGCGACCAGAAAGCCGTGAATGGGTTAGTGAAATGGGAGCGCATTACGTTATTGATCATAAACAGCCTTTACCCGCCCAAATAAAGGCGCTTCATCAGGGCGACCCTTCTTTTGTTTTTTCGACTACCCATACAGAACAGCATTTTGCAGAAGCCGCTGAATTGATGGCACCCCAAGGCCGCTTTGCTTTGATCGACGAGCCTAGCAATGTTGATATCACGCTTTTTCAGGCTAAATCCTTATCGCTGCATTATGAATTTATGTTTACCCGTTCTATGTTTGGAACCGCTGATTTGCTGGAACAGCATCATATTTTAAACAAATTAAGCCGTTTGGTAGATGAAGGACGCATTCGAACGACACTTACAAAAAATTGTGGCGTGATTAACGCTACTCATTTGAAACAGGCTCATCAATTCATTGAAGACGGCCATGCCAAAGGTAAGATTGTATTAGAAGGCTTCTAAAATTTAGGGTTAACTATAAAATATATTCCAAGGTGGCATTTATATCTAATGCCACCTTATTTTTTTCGGTTAATGGAGTGGATTTTTAAAAACAGGCTCGAATATATTTTTATCCTCGCAGTAATCGCCTGTGATCTTGTCAGATTGTCAGTATAGCCTGTCTGGCAATGGTAGAAATTTACATCAATAGCCAATTGGGCATTTTAACCGAAGAACGGAACGGACGGCGCTATCAGACATCATGTGCCTTAGGGGAAAACGGTGTTATTGCGGCTGACAAAAAACGGGAAGGGGACAATAAAACGCCTTTAGGCTGTTGGCCTGTTCGGGGGGCGTTGTTGCGTCCTGATCGTTTTTCTGCCGTAGATTATCCGTCTTTTCATCTGCAGGATATTAAAATTCCGTGGCGTTGGATTCGCCCTGATGATGGCTGGTGCGATGACAGCCGATATGGCTGTTATAACCAACCCGTTACGTTACCCTTTTCGGGATCAGCTGAGTCTTTGTGGCGCAATGACTCTCTTTATGACATTATTATCACGCTGGGCTATAACGATCGGCCGTCTTTTCCTGATTTAGGCAGTGCAATCTTCCTGCATTGTCGTATTTTAGGTCGAAAAACGGCTGGATGTGTGGCTGTTATGCCAGATTTTCTAGAGAATCTGCTTGTTAGACTGCAATTAGGGGATAGCCTTAAGATATTTTAAAGCTATCAAGCCTTATAACGGCTATGTAGAGATGACAGACAGCTTTATGACAAATTGTCACTAGACATTTTGTTCGCTGTTAGGCTTTTGCTTTTTCGCTAATATAGCCTACAGAACAGGACGTTTCGGTTATCTATCGGGGGAATGAAATGGGGTGGCCTGATAATGTCATCCATCCATTCTCTTGGATACAATAAAAAGACTAAAAGAATATCTGCAGGAACCGGAAAAATCCGGTCTTATTGCAGTAAAGGAGAGGATGAATGACAAGATATTTTTGTCAGTTACTGGCGGGTACTGCCCTTCTTGCTTGTGTGCAATCCGCTTACGCGCAGGGGGTTCAATATAAAAGACCGGATGGTTCCACGCAGGCCTTGAAAGGTAATCAACCATCGGCTGCTGCGCACCCAGCCCCTGCGGCCACGACGGGTGCCGGAACACGGGGACGCACGCCAACGGCTGTTTCTGCCTCCCATCCGATCCCCAATGAACCCTTGCTTCGGAAAGAGGATGTCACCCAACCTCGGGCAAAAGATGATGGCGCGGGTGGTTTAATCAGCCGTCGGGTTGGGCGTGATGATATCGCGAATATCGGTTTTGGCCAGACGCGCCAGCAAGTAACCATCACGCAAGATAATTTTAGCCGGATGACCCCAGGGACTTCTGCCCTTAGTGTTATGGCGACCTTGCCGGGTGTTAATTTCCAGTCAGCGGATTCTTTCGGCTTGGATGAAAAATCCAGCAATCTCAATATCCGTGGTTTCTCGCAGGATCAGATTGGCTTTACGATTGATGGTGTGCCGCTCGGTAATATGATGGACAGCAGCAACGGCTTGTCGATCAACCGGATGATCATGCCTGAAAATATTGACAGCGTGACGGTCAACTCCACGACGGGTAGCTTGGGCTTGGCTGCTAACAATAATGTCGGCGGCTCGGTGCAGTTTGCTTCTCACCGTCCGGGTGACAAACTCGATATCGTTGGATCAGGCACCTACGGTTCCAATAATACATGGCGCGGTTTTGTCCGTGTGGAAACCGGCGATATTACAGGTAACGGTTTACGCGGTTCTTTCAGCTATGGTTATCTGACCAGCGGTAAAAGCCGCGGCTGGGGTAAAGAAAAAGAACATCAAGTCAATGCCAAGATCACGCAGGATTTGCATGATGGCTATGATGGTGAAGTCGGGGTCTTCTTTAACTATGCCAATCTGAATGAAAATAACTACATGGCCAGTAGTTATGACATGCAGAAGAGATTAGGTACCGATACCGATTATACCCATAATTGGGACATCGCCCAGCAGATGGCCACGGCCTATCAGAATGGCAGCAACGCTTATCCGTCACCTTATAATTCCGTTAATGACACCTATTATAGCGCTTCGACGTTAAGACGTGACTATATCGGCGGTTTGCATTTCAAACGCCACGTCACCAAGGAAATCAGTGTTGACCTGACCGGTTATTATAACCGTGAATATGGTCAGGATTTGATGTATAATCCTTATGTTGCAACGCCGGGTGGGTCTTCCCTCTCTCTTATGGGGGTTACGTCTACCCAAAATCGCGGCGGTGTCACGGGTCATGTCGCATGGGATCATGATTTCTCGGTCTTCAAAAACCATTTAGAAGCGGGCGGCTGGTATGAATCCAGTGTCAGCCATCAGGCCACCGATTATTATGATTTGGCGGGTGGCGAAAGCGAACCTTCCCGTAATATCCTTCACTATCAGCGCAATCCTTTCAGTTCGCAATGGGCGCATACCATCGGTTCTGAAACAACCATGTATTATGTGTCTGACCGGATGGACTTTGGTAAGGTCACCTTGTCCGGTGGTTGGAAAGGATTCCAGACGACTAGCCAGAACAAAGCGGCTGGTAATCTTGCCGATTACAACCGCGCTGTTGGCAAGTTAAATTCAACCGATTGGTTCTTGCCACAATTCGGTATCTTGTGGAAACCTGACAGCCGCATTGATTTGTTCTTCAACTATTCCGAAAATATGCAGGCGATGAATGCCAATCTGTTGGCAGCGACTTCGCAGGCTAATTTCAACAGTTTGTCCAGCAATCATAAATTGCGTCCTGAAAAATCGACTAATTATGAAATCGGTATGCGGTATCATGAAGGTCGTTTCCAGACGAGCGTTGCCGCTTATTACAGCTATATAACCAATAATTTGCTGGCAACTTCGACGAAAAGCGCCAATGCCCCGATCAATGTCTATAATGTCGGCGGCATTAAAAATTATGGCGTTGATGTCACGGCAATGTATCGCATTTTGCGGCCATTATCCTTCTTGGCCAGCTACTCTTATACCCATGCCACCTATGCCAATAATATCACCGGCCAAGATGGCTCGGTTCTTTATGATACCAAGCATAAATGGGTTCAGGGTATTCCGCGCAACATGTTCAAAGCGGATATCGTCTATGACGATCATCACTTGTTAATGCGGGTTGGCGGAACCTTCATGGTTCATCGCTTGGCCGATGCTGTGAATAACGTTCATGTTCCGGGACAATATATTTTGAACGGCGCTATCGGTTATCACTTCGGTGATGAAGTGCCTTATATGAAGGGCTGGACAGTCATTGGTAACGTCACCAATATGACGGGGCAGCGTTATGTCTCGACCATTGGTACGAATGGCTTTGTCGCAAGCGGCAGCGATCTTACCCAAAATTTACAGGGTGGCGCACCCCGTCGTTTCTTCATTACGCTGAAACGCGACCTTTAATATCTTATCTAACTGGTGATCAAAAAAAAGCCGGAGGCCTTAGGGCTTCCGGCTTTTTTGTTCTCAAATGGGGAAAAGATTATCGGCCTGTTTGGGCGCGATGCAAAAGTTTCTGATCTGCCAAGACCAAAGCCATCATTGCTTCGACAACAGGCACCGCCCGAATACCAACGCAAGGATCGTGACGACCCTTGGTCACGACTTCGACCGCTTCACCGTTACGATTGATCGAAGGCAGGGGAGATACAATCGAAGGGGTCGGCTTTAAAGCACAGCGAACCACCACCGGTTGTCCAGTTGCAATACCGGCTGTCACGCCGCCTGCATGATTGGACAGAAATTTGACCCCATCGCCTTGGTCAGCAGGACGCAGGGCATCGGCATTATCCCGTCCTGTTGATCGAGCGGCTTCAAAGCCATCGCCGATCTCGACCCCCTTAACCGCATTGATACCCATGCAGGCCGCTGCCAATTCTGAATCCAGCTTGGCATAGAGAGGCGCGCCCCATCCGGCAGGCACATGAGAGGCAACACATTCGACAACAGCCCCCACGGAATTGCCGTCTTTTCTTGCCTCATCAACAATCTTTTCCCATCTCGCCACCGCTGCTTTGTCAGGGCAAAAGAAAGGATTATTGTTGATTTCAGCTTTATCAAAGTCTTGCCGATCAATCTTGTCGCCGCCTAATTCCACTAGATAACCCTGAATTTTGACTTCAGGGATGACCAATCGGGCAACGGCACCGGCTGCGACGCGGGCAGCTGTTTCTCTAGCAGAAGATCTTCCTCCGCCGCGATAATCACGCAGCCCATATTTGGCATCATAAGCAAAATCACCATGAGCCGGACGGTATTGCTGCGCTACATTGCTGTAATCACGGGAACGTTGATCC